>NC_015913.1:1500000-1620005 GCF_000270205.1 Candidatus Arthromitus sp. SFB-mouse-Japan | reverse complement strand
AAACATTACCTCCAATAAATAAAAAATTTTGATATGATTAATAATTAACAAATTAATAACAAGTTATAAACAAAGATATATATTGAATATATATTTAAAATAATAGTATGTATAAGTTCAAAAAAAAATATCTATAAGAAAGTTATAAACAAAACATTAACTACAAAAAATGCAGTAAAAATCATAAGAATAAAACAAAATACACAAATATTTAAACAATAATTTGAGTTGTTGATAAAAATATTAAAATTAAATATAGTTATCAACAAGTAAGAACATAATATCATAATATTGTACACTCGTTCAATAATTAATTAGATAAATTAAAGTTTGTAAAATAATAATTGACACAATTAGAAATTAGATATATAATTTACAAAAGTGAAAGTTTAGAAATTAATTAAAATGGGGTGGTTTCATGTTTATGACATATCAACCAAAAAAGAGACAGCGTAAAAAGGAGCATGGATTTAGAAAAAGAATGAGAACTGCTTCTGGAAGAGCTATCATAAAAAGAAGAAGACTAAGAGGAAGAAAAAAGTTAACTTATTAATATGAAATATCAAAGAGGCACTTTTTATTTCAAAAATGTGCCTCTTTGATATTTTGAGGGAGATTACATTTTAATTATGAAGGTTTATAAAATTAAGAAAAATTATGATTTTAGAATTGTATATAATAGAGGAAGATCATTTTCTAATAAATTATTTATACTATATATATATAAAAATAAAAAAAATTTAGATATTAATAGACTAGGTATAAGTGTAAGTAAAAAAGTAGGCAAAAGTGTTATTAGAAATAAAATAAGGAGACTTATTTATGAGGTTTATAGGTTAAATTTGCATAAATTAAAAAATGGATATGATATAGTATTTATTGTAAGAATGGCAGCTAAAGATAGAATTTACGGAGAGATAGAGAAGAGTATTAATGATTTGTTTAATAAGAGTTTAATATTGTTATGAGGTATGAAAAGCTTATTATAAGAATAATAAAAATTTATCAAAAATATATATCATCTTATACAATGCCTAGGTGTAAGTTTTATCCAACATGTTCTAATTATGCTATTTTAGCTTATAAGAAATACGGTTTTATTAAGGCTACTTTTTTAGTGATTGTAAGGATTTGTAAATGTAATCCATTCTTCAAAGGGGGATATGATCCATTAAAATAAACAATGTACTTTTTATATTTTTTGTATTAGAATTATAATGTATTGATAGTTTTAAGGGGGATTAATAATTGTTTGATAGTATAATTAATTTATTGATTAAGGGGTTTGAGGGATTACATAATGTGGTTTTCAATATTATTCCAAATGTTAATTTATCATATGGGTTAACAATTATATTAGCTATAATAATTATAAAAGTAATTACCCTACCATTACATATAAAACAAGTAAAGACAACAAAAGTTTTACAAAAAATACAACCAGAGCTTCAAAAAATACAAGCAAAGTATAAATCTGATCCACAAAAACAGCAACAACAAATATTACAATTATATAAAGATTATAAAATCAATCCATTATCTGGATGTTTACCTACATTTATACAATTGCCGATACTTTTATTATTTTTTCAATTATTTTTGAGATTACCAGGTTTACAGGAAAATACGATTTCATTTTTATGGATTCCTAATTTAGCGACTAAAGATCCGTATTTTATACTGCCAATATTGGCTGTTATAACTGGTTTTTTACAAGGCAAATTAAGTATACCTACACCAGTATCGGAAGATAGTAAAACTCAAGCTCAACAAAGTAGGATTATGAATATTGTATTATCAGTTATGCTTGGGGTATTTACAATATCTGTTTCCTCAGCAGTAGGAATATACTATGTTTTTTCTAACATAATTTCAATTATAATAAGTGTTATAATAAATAATGTATTTAGAAATAATGATAAGGTAATATTAAAAAATTAGTTATAGGGTTGTTTGTAAGACAACTCTTTTTTTATTTGGAGGTAGGAAGTAATGAGTACGATTGTTGGATTAGCAACAGCATTATCTAGTAGTGCTGTAAATATAATAAGAATTTCTGGAGATAAGAGTTTAGAGATTGCAGAAAAAATTTTTCATACTAAAAAAGAATTAAATCCAAATGAAATTAAGTATGGATTTATAAAATATGATGGGGAGATTTATGATGAGGTATTAGTAAGTTTTATGAAGGCACCAAAAAGTTTTACAGGTGAGGATATAATAGAAATTAATTGTCATGGTGGAAGACTTATCACTAATAAAATACTTAATTTAGTTGTTAGTCTTGGAGCTAGAGTGGCTGATCATGGAGAATTTACAAAGAGAGCATTTATTAATGGTAAAATAGATTTGACAAAGGCAGAATCAATAGTGGATTTAATTTATGCTAAGTCAGATATTGAGCTCAAATGTGCTATTAATCAAAAATTAGGTAAATTATATAATAAATTAAAAATAATTAAAGATGATATTTTAAATATAATTTCTAAAATAGAAGTAATTATTGATTTTGAAGATGAGGTAGAGGAAATATATTCAGATGATATAAGAAAGAATTTGATAAATATTATAGAGAGTGTAAATGATATACTAAAGTATAAGGATCAAGGCAATTTAATAAAAGAAGGTATTTCTACTTGTATTGTGGGCAAACCGAATGTTGGGAAATCATCATTGTTAAATTATTTTTGTAGATTTGATAAGGCAATTGTAACAGATATTCCTGGAACTACTAGAGATGTGATAGAAGAGAGTGTTAATTTTAGAGGGATTATATTAAATTTATTTGATACTGCTGGAATAAGGGAAAGTGCAGATATAGTAGAAACTATAGGTATTAATATGGCAATGAAGAAGATAAGTGAAAGTGATTTGATATTATTTTTATTAGATGGAACAAGGGAGCTTAGTGAGGATGATTTTAAAATATATGATTTGGTAAAAAATAAAAATGTAATTGTTATAATAAATAAGTGTGAAATTAAGAATTTAATTGATAAAAATTATGTAAGTAGACATCTTGAAGATTTATTAATAGATAATATAATTAATTTATCAGTTAAGGATGATATAGGATTCGAGGACTTAGAAAAAATTATTAGAGATAAATTTATATTAAACGATTTGGATTTTATAGGGGATTCTATAGTTTTAACTAATTCACGTCATGTTGAGGCTTTGAATAATGCAAGAATATTTTTAAATAATGCTATAACTTCGTTAAGCAATTCTATTCCGTTAGATATTGTATCTATAGATGTTAGAAGAGCATTAAGTTTTGTAATGAATATAACAGGGGAAGATGTAACAGAATCAATTATTGACAACATATTTTCGAAATTTTGTATTGGAAAGTAGGTAATTTATGAGTTATTTAAGGGGAGAGTTTTCTGTAGTTGTTATAGGTGGAGGACATGCTGGCATTGAGGCATCTCTTGCTTCTGCAAGAATGGGAGTTAAAACTTTACTTATAACATTAAATTTAGATTCAATTGGATTTATGCCTTGTAATCCTAGTATAGGAGGAACTGCAAAAGGACATCTGGTGAGAGAAATTGATGCGTTAGGTGGACAGATGGGATTAAGTGCGGATAAGTGTGTTATTCAAGCAAGAATGCTTAATATGTCAAAAGGACCTGCAGTTCATTCATTAAGATTCCAAATAGATAAAGTACAATATCAAAACTACATGAAATATATTTTGGAAACTCAAGAAAATTTAAGTATAGTTCAGGGAGAAGTTAAGGATATAGATATTGAGAAAAATAAAATAAAGGGACTAAAATTAACAACGGGTTCTTATTTTAAATGTAAGTCTATAGTAATTTGTACAGGTGTATATTTAAATTCTAAGGTTATAATTGGTGATAATATATTTGATTCAGGTCCCAATGGTTTATCAAATTCGAAGTTTTTAACAAGTAAATTGGTTGATTTGGGAATGAGTATAAGGAGGTTTAAAACAGGAACCCCCGCTAGAGTAAATAAGTTGAGTATTGATTTTTCGAAAGTAGAAGTTCATGCAGGTGATTATGAAATAACTCCATTTTCATTTCTTAATAAAAATATAGATAGAAAACAGGTAGATTGTTATTTAACTTATACTAATTCTGAAACACATAATATAATAAAGAATAACATAGATAAATCACCAATTTATAATGGAACTATAAGTGGTATTGGACCCAGGTATTGTCCATCAATTGAAGATAAAATAATGAGATTTGGTGACAAAAATAGGCATCAAATTTTTATAGAGCCAGAAGGATTAAATACAAATGAAATGTATTTACAAGGAATGTCGTCATCTTTACCTGAAAACATACAAATTGAAATGATAAAAACTATAAGAGGTTGTGAAAATATTCAAGTAATGAGGACAGGTTATGCTATAGAATATGATGTTTTGGATACTAAAGAATTTAGACATACATTAGAATTAAAAAGTATTAGAGGATTGTTTTCAGCAGGACAGATAAATGGAACATCCGGATACGAAGAAGCAGCAGCACAAGGTATAGTAGCTGGAATTAATGCAGCATTATATGTGAAAAATAGATCGCCATTTATATTAGATAGAAGTGATGGATATATTGGGGTTTTAATTGATGATCTTATAAATAAAGGAACAAATGAACCTTATAGAATGATGACATCGAGAGCTGAGTATAGACTATTATTAAGACAAGATAATGCTGATTTAAGATTAACAGATAAAGGATATGAAATTGGTTTAGTAGATAATTATAGGTATAATATATTCAAATTAAAAGTAAAAATTTTAAACGATGAGTTAAATAGGATAAATAATGTGATAATAAATAATTCTTCTGAAACTAATAGAATATTAGAATCTATAAATTCAAAACCATTAAAAAAACCAACTACATTATATGAATTAATTAAAAGAACAGAATTAGACTATAATATTTTATACTTATTGGATAAAGATAGACCTACTATAATAGATAAAGATATAATTGATCAAATTAATGTGGTAATAAAATATGACGGTTATATAAAAAAACAAGAGGATGAGGTTAAAAACTTCAAAAAAATGGAGAATAAATTAATTCCATTAAATATAAATTATAGTGATATAAAAGGATTAAGACAAGAAGCAATTCAGAAATTAAATTCTATAAGACCAACTAGTATAGGTCAGGCTATGAGGATATCTGGGGTATCTCCAGCTGATATATCTGTTCTTATATTATATATTGAATTATTTAAGAGGAATAATATATGAAATACTTTGATATAATGAAAACATTTTGTTCTAAGTTAGATATAAATTTTTCAAATCAGATGTATGAAAAATTTAATATATATATGGAAATGTTAATAGAATACAATAAAAATATTAATTTAACAGCTATAAGAAATAGGGATGAAATTGTATCAAGACATTTTCTAGATTCTTTATCAATATTTAATTATAAAATTAAATATAATTCTAAGTTGTGTGATGTTGGAAGTGGAGCAGGATTTCCGGGGATACCCATAAAAATAATACGCGGTGATATTAATGTGGATTTAATTGAATCGATATCTAAGAAAACTAAATTTTTAAATAATGTAATAACTACATTAAATTTAGACAATATTAGAGTAATAAACATAAGGGTTGAGGAATTAGCACATAATAAAATTTATAGAGAAAAATATGATTATGTTGTGTCAAGAGCAATGGCAAGATTAAATGAATTATTAGAGTTGTCATTTCCACTTGTCAAAGTAAATGGTAAATACATAGCATTCAAAGGGTTAAAGTCAATGGTAGAGTTGAATGAAGCAATAAATGCCATTAGAATATTGGGAGGTGAATTTGAGAATATAATTAATATACCGGAGTTTAATAGTAATTTAATAGTAATAAACAAGGTATTTAAAACACCAGAATTTTATCCTAGAGAATATAGATTAATAGCTAAAAAGAGTTTATAGCGAGAGCTAAATTAGCTTTCGCTATAAATTTTTATATATACATAGATTTAATTTCTATGAATTCTTGACTATCCATTAGAGAATTTACAAAGTTTTCTATTGTTGAATTTTTAGATTTTATTTTATTGTACCAAAAATTTTTACCTTCATCATCGGGATATCTATAAAAAAATACTATATAGATATTATCAATAAAATTATTTATATTATCTGAAATAATTATAGTATTAGAATTTGGATTCAGATTATTATAATAAATATTTAAATCAGATTTAAATTCATTCCATAGAGCCCAGTTATTTTTACTCATTATATTTGGACAAACTTTTCTACTTGCATCATAGTGTCTCACAACATTTTTTATAGGAATATTATATTTTTTCATAAGGTATGCTGTTAATTCAATGGTTTTATCTAATGTTATACTGAAGTCACCATCTATATTAATACACATTTCAATTCCAATACTATTTTCATTTGTTATACCGTATTTTCCTTTACCGTCTCCACAGTGCCATGCTTTGTCTGAGTCTTTAATAATTCTCAATATTTGGGTATCATCAACAAAATAGTGAGCTGATGCTTGTCTGTCAGCTGAATTAAAAAATGAGAAATGGGCATTTGCATCTGCTCCTTTGGATGTGTTTCCAGTATCGTGTATAACAATATATTCTATTTTAGTTTCTTGTCTTGATGAAAAATTATATCTAACTAGATTTTCGTTTATTTTCATAAAGAGCATCTCCAAATATTATTACATAGATAAAGTTATGTTAAATATTATTAAATATGATTAAAAAAATTACAGAATAATTAAAAATATATTAGATAGAATATTAATTAAGGAGATGGTAATATTGATAAAATATATTAAATTATTTTTTTTGAATATATTTATACTTATTGGAATGTATAATTTAAGTGCACATAGTATCTTGGAATTATCTAATCAAGAAAAATTTTTTTTAAGAGTAAGTGAAAAATATGATATAGAATTAAATAAAAAATGGGTGGAAACTCTCAAAGAGAAAGAAGATATCGTAAGACATATAAAGAAAAATAATCAATATGATAAATATAAAGAGTATATGGAGAGTATTAAAAAAAGTGATTCATTTAGACTTAAAAATAAATATATACGGAATTTGAATCAAAGTATAAAGTATGGGAACAAAAAAAAAATAAAAAGATATTTAATTTTGTTATTAAATATCTTCATTGAAGAAAATAAAAATATGAAAGAGTATTTTTATTTAAATTATACGTCTTTTGAATATATTAAATCTAATATTCTATTTAAATCTTCTACTGAGTAATATTCTATTTGAATATTACCTTTATTTTTTTTGTTATGTATTGATACTTTTGTTCCAAAATAGTTTTCTAAATTGAGCTTCAAATCATTTATATATACATCATTTTTACAGTTAATTTTTTCTTTAGGTTTTGAGAATATAGATTGAATTAATTTTTCCGTTTGTCTCACATTAAGATCTTCATCTATTATTTTATTAGATATTTCTATCTGAAGGTGTTCATCTTTTACTCCAGCTAAAATTTTACCATGCCCCTCTGTTATATCTTCATTTAATATATAATCTTGAACTATAGAAGATAATTTTAATAATCTTAGCTTATTGGTTATAGAAGTTCTTGAAATAGATAATTTTTCTGACAGACATTCATGAGTAATATTAAAATTGTCTATAAGATTTTTGAATGCCCTAGCTTCTTCTATTGGATTTAAATCATCTCTTTGTATGTTTTCTATAAGAGATAATTCAAGTATCTCATCAGTAGATTTTTCAATAATTATACATGGTATTTTATCAAGTTTTATTATTTTAGCTGCCCTATACCTGCGCTCACCAGCAACTATCAAATATTTACCATTAGATTCACTAACAATTAGTGGTTGAATTATTCCATGAATTTCGATGGATTTACTTAGGTCGTGCAAACTAGAATCATTAAAATGTTTGCGAGGTTGATTAACATTAGCATATAGTAATTCAATATTTAAGAGGGTATAATTATTAGGATCAGAATTTTTATTTTCATAATTCGGTATTAGAGAATTCAATCCTTTACCTAGAACATTTTTTTTCATAGACCACTTCTCCTTTGTTTGAAAATGAATTCTTTAGCTAAAGCTTTATAAGAAATGGCGCCTTTACATTTTTCATCATACAACATAATAGGAAGGCCATAGCTAGGAGATTCAGCGAGTTTAATATTCCTAGGGATTATAGTGGAATACACTTTATCCTTAAAAAATTTATTAACTTCAGATACAACTTCATTACTAAGCTTTGCACGTGAATCAAACATATTAAGAATAACTCCTTCAATATAGAGAGACTTATTAAGAGATTGATTAACCAGATTTATCGTATTTATTAATTGACTTAAACCTTCTAAAGCATAAAACTCACATTGTATAGGAATTATAAGACTATCGCTAGCAACCAAAGAGTTTAAGCTTAAAAAGCCTAAAGAAGGCGGACAATCGATAAAAACGAAGTCAAAAGAATTATTTAATTTGGCAATATATTCTTTCAACAGGAATTCTCTGTTTTTGATATTAATTAACTCTACTTCTGCTGCAGCAAGATTTATACTAGAAGGGATGAGATATAGATTTTTAATTATATCACTTTCAATTATTAATGAGTTAATATCTCTATCATAGACAAATAAATCATACATTGACCAATTGAATTTGTTTTTATCAACACCTAAACCACTAGAAGCATTACCCTGAGGATCCATGTCAATAACTAGGGTTTTAAAACCTTCTAAAGACAGATAACTAGCCAAATTAATATTAGTAGTTGTTTTACCAACACCACCTTTTTGATTAAACACACATATTTTTTTCATACTAAATTTAAACACCACCTTTTATGTTCTACGTGAAACATTACAAATTTTTTTAATGGATGAAACCAGATAATTAACATCTTTAACATCGTTAAAGATTGAGGGACTTATACGGATACAGCCTAATGGGTATGTATTAATAATTTTATGGGTATTTGGAGAACAGTGCAAGCCAGATCTAACACATATGCCATAATATTTGTTCAACATATGTGCGGCTACATCTGGAGATAAATTTTTAAAATTAATACACAGATTAGAATTTTGATGTTTTAAAAGGACGTTGTTTATTATAATTATATCATTAATATTAGAAAGTTGGTCATATATATTTTTAACAACCTCCTTTTTTTTATCGTATATAAAATTTAAACCACATGTATTTATAAATTTTACACCATTTAGTAAAGAATAAATACCGATCATGTTATGTGTTCCAATTTCAAAATAGTCAGGCATATCGGATTTAGACAATAATGATGATGAAGAGCTTCCAGTTCCACCCAAAAAATAATTATCACACACATTTAAAAGTTCATTTGATATTATAAATCCACCAATTCCAGAGGTTGAAAATAAGTTTTTATGGCCAGTAAAAATTAATGCTGAGAAATAAATTTTAGTTAGGTCTATATTTACAAGACCTGCACTTTGAGCTATATCTAAAATTAAGAAAATTTTCAATTTTTTACAAATATCAGATAATTTTTCAATGTTTTGGATATTACCTAAAACGTTAGACATATGAGATATTACTATAAATTTTGTTTTAGATGTTATTTTACAATATAGTTCATTGAAATTTAAGAACATATTTTGGTCACAACTAATTATGTCTAGTGTTATTTTATTTTTATTTTTTAAATTAATTAGTGGTCTTAAGGTGCAGTTATGATCTAAGTTTGAAACCAAAAAATGGGGTATATCATTAAAAATATTTGAATTTACGATGCTTTGAAGTAGTATATTGAATGCATAGGTTGCATTATATGAAAACACTATATTTTCAGGAGAATCAAATTTAAAGAAATCACACAATAATTCTCGGCATTCAAAGAGAATTTTACTAGATTTTATTGATAAATCGTAATATCCTCTACTTGGACTAGCTCCAATATTGATAGAGAAATTATTTATAGAATCTATTACGTTCTGAGGTTTTGGAAAACTTGTTGAAGAATTATCAAAATATAAATTCATAAATTTATCACCCAATATTAATATATCAGAAATTATATAATAATTTAAAGGAGTTAGAATATGGAATATATATTAATTTTTTCAAATACATATAGAGCTTTAAAGTGTGAAAAAATTTTGAATGATATTAAAATAAGATTGACTATAGTACCTGTGCCATCACACATAACTAGCAGTTGTGGTATCGGTATTGGAATTAATAAAGAAGATTTAAATGATATAATTAAGCTTATAAATGACAAAAAAATAATTGTTAAAGATATATATGATAATATTAATAAAAAGAAATTGGAGGATATATAAATAAATTTGATTATAACATTTAAAAATGCTATAATTCAGGTATTGCCCTGCTACTTATTATGTAGCCTTAAGTCCAGAGGGAGGTGAGAATGTGAGGAAATATGAAACTGTTTTTATACTAAATCCAGATAGTACTGAAGAAAAGATATCTGATATCGTAAATAAAGTAACTAATATTATAGAAAATTATAATGGTGATATAGAAGGTATTGATCATTGGGGAAGGAAAAAATTAGCTTACGAAATAAATAAAAAAAGTGAAGGATATTTTATTTTAATAAATTTTTCAAGTAGTGAGGATTTGCCTAAGGAATTAGATAGAAATTTTAAAATAATGGATGATATTATAAGACATATAATAGTAAATAGAAAATAGAGGTATATCCATGAATAAAGTGATCTTAATAGGTAGATTAACTAAAGATCCTGAATTGAGATTTACACCAAGCGGTACGGCAGTATCAACAATTACACTAGCTATTGATAGAAAAATTAATTCCAAGGAACAACAAAAAAGTACTGATTTTATACAAGTTATAATTTGGGGTAAGCAAGCTGAAGCTACAGCTAATTATATAAATAAAGGATGTAAATTTGCTGTTTGTGGTAGAATTCAAACGAGAACTTATATTGATAAAGACAATAATAAAAGATATGTAACGGAAGTTGTAGCAGATGAGGTATCATTTATAGAATGGGGTAATAAATCATCTTATAGGAAGTTATCAGATAATGATGATTTTGGTAATGGTGTTGATTATGGTGATATTCCTATTGGAGATGATATGACCTTAATTGATGATGATGTTCCGTTTTGATAAAATTATAGGAGGTGGAATGATGAATAATGTTTCTCAGACAAGTAATGTTTCTAACAAGCAACAAGAAATTAAAAAAAACAATTTTAGGATGAGGAAAACAAGAAAGAAAGTGTGTTCCTTTTGTGTTGAAAAGTCTGATTTTATAGATTATAAAGATGTTAATAAATTAAGAAAGTTTGTTACGGAGAGAGGTAAGATTTTACCAAGAAGAATATCAGGTACATGCGCGAGACATCAGAGAGAAGTTACAAGAGCTATAAAACTTGCCAGGAATATAGTTTTGCTTCCTTTTACAACAGATTAAGAGGGAGGGATTTTATCCCTCCCTCTTAATCTGTTGTTTTTGAATTCGTATATCTTCATGAACGAAAAAGTTATGAATTCTAAAGTTTCCTACAATACGAGAAAATATTCTATCAGAATATGTTTGCTGTAAATCTCTAAGGGTAAAATTAGTAGAAATAATCATTCTTTTATCCAACATTAATTTTTTGTTAATAAAATTAAAAAGAATTGAGTTATATAATTTGTTTTGGTTCTCTGTACCTAGATCATCAATTATAAGTAAATCACATTGCATTAGAAATGAATCATTAATATTTTCATTAAAATTATTTACATTTTTATTAGTGTAGTAATGGAATAATTCTATTAATAAATCTTCAGAAGTTTTATATAGTACTGAATATCCTTTATCTAATAAATCTTTAGCTATACAATGAGTCATAAAGGTTTTACCACTTCCACATTCTCCATTAAATAGTAAATTTAATTTATTTGTTTTAAATGTTTTTATATAATTTAAAATATTAGTGTATATGTTTTTTATATTATTACTTGGTGATATTTTGTTGTTTTGAGTGATATTGTCAGAATAAAAAGAAAAGTTAAAATTTTCGAAATTATTTTTTAGTATAGATAATTTTAGCTCTGAGTCATTTAAGTAAAGTTTAGTTAGATTTGTTATTAAACAAGAACATTTTTCATTTAATATATACCCAGTATCATTACACATATTGCAATTATAAATATTATCCAAATAATTATCTGGAAAATTTAAGTTATTTAATATGGTTTTAAGTCTACTTCTTATTTCATTTATTTTTATTTTTAATTGATTTGATGTGATATTATTATTTGATTTTATTAATTGAAATGTTAACTTTTTTATATTATTATTTAAGGTTCTTAATTCTGGATTAATGTTATATACATTTTCTAATCTTTTAATATGTTCTTTTAAATTATTCGATCTTATTTCTTGATATAAATTATTTAATTTTTCACCATATCCTTTAATCATTTGTATTATTTCCTTCATAGTTATTTTGAGTCAATATTTTTTCAAGTTTCTCATAGTCATAGTCTCTTTGCGGGAAATTTGAAAATGAATTTTTATTAATAGATTTATTTGAAAAATTTTTTGATATTGAATTTTTATTTGATTCATATTTTTCCAAATCTTTAAGAGAAAATATATTTGAATTTTTAAAGTTGTTTAATATACCATCAATATAATTTAGATCAGGTTTTGATAATTTTGAACAGCATATGTCACATGCTTTATAAATTAGTTCTAGGGGCATATTATAAGTTATAAGCCATTTATTAAATAATTCTTCATGAGGTTTGCTAATTTCAGTATCAGTTAATCCTATATAATTCAGTATTTTTTTTATATTAGAAAATTGTTTCTCTCTTTTTTCTGTATACACCATAGCCTGATCAAGGGTATTAATATTTAAATCAGACCATGAAATGGCAACCTTTTCTATATACCTAAAATCTTTTTTATTTTTATTTACGCAATAACTTATTAAGTAGAGAATTAATTCATATGAAAATTTATAATTTTTGGTCCAATTTATGTATGTTTCCATTTCCTTTTGTGATAGTGGTCTACCTATAGTTGTTTCAATATCTCTAAAAAAATCTATAAGATTGTTATCATTTATTTGATCTATTAAATTTAAGGATGATGTATAGTTATTTGATTCTGATAATTGATTAAATTCAACATTAGAAATTTTATTGTCTAATGTTGAAATTTTTATTAATCCTAAATCATTCCAATAATTAAGAGCATTTTTGACATCAGATTCTAATAAATTAAGAGTTTTAGCAATAAAAGATGTATTGAATCCTAGCTCTCCAGAAGATGCGTATTTGAGAATAAGGATATATATTTTCACATACTCTCCACGAGCAGTAGGTAAAAAATTATCAATAAAACTATTATCGATTAAAGTGTAGTTTACAAATGGAGAAGTTAATTTATATAAACTCATTTGATTTTGCCTTTCTAAAATAAATTTTGAATTAAATTATAACATTTTTTTTTCCAGGTAAGAATAAAAAAAGGAATATTTTATAAAAAATGTATAAATAATAGTCAAAAAAGATATAGGAGATGACGTAAAATTTATGCATAATTTTAAAGGTAAAATAAATATTGGGAATATAATTTTTGCTATTAATATTATCTTTATAATATTAATACTTTACTTAATATCTGGTAAAACCTTAGGTTATGTAATTTTGGTTAATGGAAATCAGATTGGAGTTACAAAAAATAAAAAAATATTTAATGAATATTATGAGGAAAAATTGCACAATAATAATATCAAATCACAGGAAATTGTAAAAATGGATTCTTTAGATTTTAAAATAGGATTAGTTAATAAGATAGAATGTTTATCTGTTGATGAAACTATTAAAATTTTAGATGAAAATTTAGACTTTTATATTAAAGCTTATAGTTTATTTCTTGGTGATAAAAAAATTGCAAACATAGATAATAGGGATGTATTCAATAATGTAAAGAAGAGATTATTTGATTATTATATAGGAAAGCACAATTTAAATGATATTCCTATTAATTGGATTAAGATTAAAGAAAAAGTTGAATTTAGTGAAGAAGTTTTAAGTTTTAAAGATACCATGAATGAAGATCAATTATATGACTTTATTTTAAGTAATAATGAAAACAACAATATTTTAGCTACCGTCGAAATAGTAGCTAGTAAGACTTTTTTGGAAAATATTGAAGGAAATAAAGTACAAATCATGAAACTCTATAATCAAAGCAGTAATAAAGAGAAAATATACCAGAATGGATTTGATCGTGAAGTTGTTAGAGAAATTACTTATAATAATGATAAGTATGTGGGGATGAAGAAAGTATCTACTAAGATGTTAAGATCTCCTTTAAATGAGGTTCAAAATGGTGAATTATTCTATTTAAATAATCCTTCTAAAGGCAATGTAATAACTTCTCCTTTTGGATTAAGGTGGGGTGGAGAGAAACATCATGGGATTGATATTGCAGGTGATATAGGTGATCCTATATTTGCAGCAGAATCTGGGTTTGCAAATTTGGTGTCATATAATAATGTATATGGCAATTATATGAAATTAAATCACGGAAAAGGAGTTGAAACATTATATGGACATTGTGATGTTATGTTTATAAAGGAAGGTGAATATGTGAAAAAGGGTCAGATAATAGGAGAGATAGGTAATACTGGCAGAAGCACTGGACCGCATTTGCATTTTGAAGTGAGGGTTAATGGCAAAGCAGATAATCCATTAAATTATGTAGCATATTAGAATAAATAAACAATATTAATATTGTTTATTTATTCTAATAATTGGGTTAAGTTGATTGTACCTAATCCTTGTATAGAATCATCTAAATTGTTAGTTTTATTACAACTTATTTTTAGTAAAGACATAACATCATTTATATTTACTGATATGTTTTTTTGTTTAAGTAATGTTATCAAAGCACATACATAAGCACATGAACAGGAGGTACCAAAATACTCAATTAATGAATTATTGGGTTTAGTTGGATATATATATTGATTATTTTTTTCTGGAACATACTTGGTATTTATATTTTGCAAATAGATATTTTCGTAAATAGATACTATATTAGGTTTAATAAATTTATTACTATAAATACCTTTTGATGAATCTTTGAAGTTAATACCTCCTACTACAAGGCAATTATCAAGTAATGATAGACCTTTTAGTGAACAGTAATTAGTTGAATTATTTCCTGATGGTACTAATACAATAATATTAGATTTGGATATTTTATCTATTAAAATTTGGAATATATCTAGTATAAATTTATTAAATTCATGAAGTTCAAATGGAAGGTATAATATTTGAATATTAAATTTAGCAGAAATTTCATATATTAAATCAATAGCTTTAAAAATCAATGAGCAATACGATTTATTGTATTTATCAAATGTTTTGATTACACAAAAGTCGCATTCTGAGGAATTTTTAAGTACGGTGTTTTTATATATGAAGTTTCCACCTATTATATTACACATAGCTGTACCATGTCCATTATCATCATATGGATATGAAATGTTGTTTATAAAATCTTTAAATAATACTATTCTATTTTTTGGTTTAATAAAAATATTTAATGGATAAATTCCTGAATCTATTATACCTATGCGTATGTTTTTACCAGTTAAGTTAGTGTTATATGGCATAGTTTTATAATTGGGTTTTTCAATTTCTGAATATAATTTGTTTCCACATAAGAAAACTTCAGAGTCAAAAGAAATGTATTTAACTTCAGGGGAATTTATTAACATGTTTAATAATTTATGAGATACTATACAACATATGATATTTAAATCGCACATATGGTGTATTAGAGTACAATTTTGATTGTCTTGGATTTTTTTTATTATTTTTGGAGAGCTATTGTTTAGTTCTAATATTATTCTGTAATTAGTAAGTGTACGTTTGTTAAATATATTTAAAAGATTAGTGTGTATTTTATTTTTAATAGTAATCATAAAAATCACCTTAAAATTAATATATAATTTAGTTTATTATATTGATTAATTAAGGTGATTTTTTTATATATTTTTTAAATTTATGGATTCTATTGGAGTATTTTTTTTGCTATTTTCTCTAAATATATTTATTGATGAAATCTTTATATATGATGGGAAAAATAAATCATCTATATTTATATTCAGTTTGTTGATAGTTGTATATTCTATGAATAAATAATCCCATTTATTCAGTTTACTATACTTAATATTATTGGTTATAAAATATTCTTCTAACAACCTCTGTATTGATGATATGAAACCAAGAGGTTTTATAAGTAAATAAACTATTTTATTTTGAAATTTAATATCAGATACATTAATTCTGAATGTTTGAAATTTTTGTAGTTTTTTTAATAACTGTGGATTGAATTTAATATAATCATTGTAATTAAAGCTAATTAATGGTACGTAAAATATATTTTTATTTTTTATTTGATTATATTTTTTTGAAATTTTATGTTCAAAATATTTTAAGTCTTTTATAGAATTATCTGTAAGTCCACACTTAATAATATATTTCATATTAATATAGGTATATGAACCTAAAATCCTCCTCTAAATGTAATAATAGGATTATAACATAATATAGAATAAAAAAATAATAAGAATTAATAATAAAATAGTGAGTTTGTTTTAAGATAGAGGTAAAAAAATGTTGAAGAATAACAATATATTGTGTAATGTAGTAGAATGTAAATTTAATGACAAAAATCAATACTGTACTTTAGACAAAATAAAGATAACTAAACATGATGCAATAGTCAAAAATATAGAGTCAACAGATTGTGCAAGTTTTCAGTCTATGAAATAGTGATGAAGCATTCCTATACTATAATTAATTGTAGTTAGTGGGGAATGCTTTATTTTTTGATATGAATAAAATTATTTAAACGAAGAAATAATAATAACTAAAATTTAGAAAAATATTAGGTTGATTGTTAAGAATATTGACAAAAAACACCAATAAAATTAGAATATTTAGGAGCGACTTTAAAAAAGTTTAATAAGAATTGTTTATGAGATATTTTTATTATATTTAAACTCAATTTAAAGTAGGGAGAATAGATGGAAAAGATTATAATAAATGGATCTAATCCACTTTATGGAAGTATAGAAATTAGTGGTGCGAAGAATGCAGCAGTTGCTGTGATACCAGCTACAGTTATGTGTAGTGAAGGAATTTGTGTAATAGATAATATGCCTGATATAGAAGATGTAAATAAATTAGTGAGAATATTGAGGACTTTGGGATCTAATGTACGAAAAATAAATAATACATTAATAATAGATAACTCTGATTTACAAAGTTATCGAGCTGATAGTGATGATGTACATAATATGAGAGCCTCTTATTATTTAATAGGTGCGCTATTAGCAAGATTTAAGAAAGCAATCGTAGATTTACCAGGAGGTTGTAGCATAGGTGATCGTCCTATAGACCAACATATAAGAGGGTTGGAGAAACTTGGTGTTAATATTAGGATTGAACATGGATCAGTGATTGCTGAAACTGATAAATTGGTTGGGAATAATATATTTTTTGATGTGGTAAGTGTAGGGGCAACTATAAATGTAATGTTAGCAGCATGTTTTGCAGATGGAGTTACTGTTCTTGAAAATGTTGCAAAAGAACCACATGTTGTTGATGTCGCGAATTTTTTGAATTTAATGGGAGCAAATATAAAAGGTGCAGGTACAGATATTATAAAAATAACTGGTGTTAATAGACTTTTAGGATGTAATTATTCAATAATACCAGATCAAATAGAAGCATCTACATACATGATGGCAACTGCAGCTTGTACAGGGGAAGTATTGATTAAAAATGTAATACCAAAGCATTTAGAGTCCATAACAGCAAAACTTATAGAAATGGGCGTAACTATTTTTGAATATGATGACAGTATTTTGGTTAAAAGTGTTGAACGTTTGAAAGGCGTAAATATTAAAACTGCGCCATATCCAGGATTTCCAACTGATGTACAACAAATAATAGGTGTCCTTATGAGTATTTCTGAAGGGACTAGTATTATAAGTGAGAGTATATTTGAAAATAGATTTAAATATTTTGATGAATTAAAGAAAATGGGGGTAAATGTTAAGATTGAGGGAAGAGCTGCTATTATAAATGGAGTAAATAGGCTTACGGGATGTAAGCTTAGAGCTACAGATCTTAGAGCTGGGGCTGCTATGATTATAGCTGGATTAGTGGCAGAGGGAACTACAGAAATAGTTTCAATAAAACATATAGATAGGGGATATCCTCATATAGAAGAAAAATTTAGGAAATTGGGTGCTAATATATATAGAGAATACAGAAGTGATATTAAGGAATTTAAAAATATAATATAATTTATCTGGGGGTAAAATGAAATTTTGTTCTATAAGTAGTGGTAGTTCTGGTAATTGTTTTTTTGTTGGAAGTGATAGAACAAATATTTTAATAGATATAGGAATATCAAAAAAATCATTATTAAATGCTATTAATATGATTAATGTGAAACCTAATTTAATTAGTGGTATATTAATAACGCATGAACATTTAGATCATTATAAAGGAGCCAGTGTAGTATGTAAAAGTTTAGATATTCCATTGTATTTAAATGAATTGACATTTAAAAATATTGAGGATAAATTAAAAGGTGTAGAAAGAATAAACATAATAGATAATAAAGAATTTTCGATTGGTGATTTAGATATTAGAACCTTTAAATTACCTCATGATGCTGTTGATCCAATTGGCTATAGTATTTTAGATGGAACAAAAAAGTTGAGTATAGCTACTGATATTGGTTATATGTCAAAGGATGTTTTTGATAATATAAAAGATTCAGATGTGATATTGATTGAGAGTAATTATAATGAAGATATGCTTAGACTTAGTAATTATCCTTATTTTTTAAAAGAAAGAATACTTAGTGATCATGGGCATTTGTCAAATGAGGAATGCGCATTAACGATAGTTAAATTAGCAGAAATATCTTATAAAAGAGTTATTTTGGGACATTTAAGTATTACAAGTAATTTTCCTGAACTTGCATACAAAACTTCAGAAAAAATTATTTTAAATCATGGTATGAAAATTGGAAAAGATTTGAAGTTAACTATTGCACACAGAAGTTTACCAAGTAATTATATGAGGTTTTGAGTATAATGATAGATAATATATATTGTTCATGTGAGGAACATATAGGTTATGTTATTGATGATTTTATTAACACATATGAATTAGTTCCGAATATTGAATTTGATAGGGATAATAATTATTGTAATTATTGCAATAAGTATGCAAAATATATTGTAATGGATTAATTATATTTTAAAGAGGTGTTTTTATGAATTTATATGATAAATGGACTAATATGGTTACTGAATTCGTTAAGACAAAAGGTGAAGCAGTATTTTGGAATGAGTATAAAAGTGTAGAATTAAAAATTTATAAGGATATACTTGGGAATAAAAGTTTTAGATTTACCTCTAGTATTAGTCAATTATCTAAGAAATATGGTATAAGTGAGGAATTTATAGTAGGGTTTGTTGATGGTATAAGTGAGAGTTTAAATACGAATGTAGATATAGAAAATATTACATTAAATGATGAAATAGATTTTAATATTGATGTGGAAAAATTATATTTTAATATGTTGGATGCTAAAGCTGATTATTTATTCAATTTACAAGAATGGAAGGATATTTTATCTAGTGATAAGATTAAAGAAATTACAACCAAATGGAGATCATCTAAAGTTGTAGTAAATAGTATAAAAATTGGAAGAAATGAATTGTGTTTATGTGGTAGTGGTAAAAAATATAAGAAATGTTGCGGAAGGTAAGTTTAATTTCTGTTGGTACATTGAAAGATTATTTTAAGAAATCAGAGAAATATTATAAAGGTTCTGTTGATTTAATAACTATAAAAGAAAGTGATAGAATCTTAGAGAGTAAGAGTATATTGAATATAATAAATAAGAACAAGGATAGTTTATATGTATTGTTTGATGTAAATGGTGTCAGAGACTTAGGTGAAATTAATAAACTTAAGAATATTAATAAAAATATCTATTTTATAGTTGGTGGTAGTGAAGGGGTATGTAATGAAATAAAGACTAAGTGTAATTATACAATTAGGTTAAGTAGTTTTACGTATCCACATCAGATATTTAGGTTAATTGCATTGAAATTTATAAATGAGATGTTTTATAAATGAGGATAAATTTATTTTTAAATAAGAAGGACTTAAGGAATTCTGATTTATTTCCTGCAATAATGGATTATTTTAGAAGAATTGACAAGTTTGTAAAGATTAATATTTATTATTGTTTAAATAGTAAATTGTTTGATCAGAGTGATTCGTATAATATTAATATATCAATAGATGGAGAGTATATGGATTCTATTGAATTTAGTAATATTATAAGATTTAAAAGTATGGATAGAATAAAAAATATTAATATTGTTTTTGGAACATCTAATTTATATCATAATATTTGTTTTGTATGTTTTAATGTAGATATAGATTTATTGTTTTTAATTGTATTGGAGCAAATATATAGATCATATAAAATAATCAATAATGAACCATATCATAAGTAATTTATACTGATAAAGTATATTTTTAAAAACATTAAAGGGAGTATTCAATTTTGAATACTCCCTTTAATGTTTATTATCTAGATTTGCAAATTTTGAATGTTGACCTATCCATGCAAGTTTTATGTTTCCAACTTCACCATTTCTGTGTTTTGCAATTATACATTCAGCAATATTTTTATATTCTGTATCTTTATTGTAGTATTCATCTCTATATAGGAGCATTACTATATCAGAGTCCTGTTCAATAGATCCTGATTCACGCAAATCAGATAACATTGGTCTATGATCAGATCTTTGCTCTGGAGCACGGGATAACTGGGATAATGCAATTATAGGACAATTAATTTCTTTCGATAATGCTTTTATGAATCTAGATATTTCTGAAACTTCCTGCTGTCTGTTTTCATTTCTCGTATTTCCACTCATAAGTTGAAGATAATCTATAATTATTAAATCTATGTTGGTAGAAAATTTAAGTTTTCTACATTTTGATCTCATTTCTGTTATTGATATATTAGGGGTATCATCGATATATATTTTTGCTTTAGATATAATTTCTGTGCCTTTAACTAATCTATCTAAATCAGAATCATCTAAATTTCCCGTTTGAAGTTTTTGTATATTAATTTTTGTTATTGATGATATTAATTTACTAGTTAATTGTTCCTTACTCATCTCAAGAGAAAATATAAGTACAGTTTTATTTTCTTTAATTGCTACATTTTCAGCTATATTTAAAGCAAAAGTAGTTTTTCCCATAGATGGTCTTGCAGCTATTAATATCATTTGGGATTTTTGTAATCCAGATAATTTTATATCTAAATCATAAAACCCTGTGGATAATCCAACAAAAGATAAATTATTAACATATAAATTTTCAATGTGTTTAATTGTTCTATCTAATATGTTATTAAGTGGTTCAATATCAGATTTAGTTTCTGATATTGAGAGATCAAATACACTTTTTTGTATATTTTCTATTAATAGATTGGGATCCTCTTTTTTATAAATACGTTCGAGAGTATCATTAGAAATTTTGATAAGTTTTCTAAGTATGGAATTATCCTTAACTATTTTGATATGTGTTTGTATATTGGCAATTGTGGCTATTGAATTTGATATATCAGTTATGTATAATGCTCCACCAGATAATTCTAATAGAGAATCTTTCTTTAAATATTCAATAAGAGAAATTAAATCTACATGTATATCTTTTAAAAACATCTTTTTTATAGTTTTAAAAATATTTTTGTGCACATCTTTATAAAAATCATCCACATTTATATTGTCTAGTATCTCATGAATGGTATTTTTATGTATTATCATTGCACCTAATAGTGTTTGTTCTGATTCTATATTATTTGGTGAAATCTTATTATCCATAAAATTAGTTCCTTCTATAAAATATTTCATTATATATTATAGAAGGTAATTATGTTAATTGACAAATAAAATAATGTTAAATTATAATAAGTTTACTATTTTAAACTTTAAGTTTAATATTTATTAATTTTTTATATGGAGTTTGTAATGAAGATCGGTAAAAAAATAAAACATTTAAGAATTAAAAATGGTCTTACTCAGGAAGAATTGGCAGATAGAAGTGAATTATCTAAAGGATTTATATCTCAATTAGAAAGGGATTTAACTTCACCTTCAATAGCTACACTTGTGGATATTTTAGAGTGTTTAGGAACTAATTTAAAAGAATTTTTTAGTCAGGAAGATAATGAGAAAATATGTTTTGGTAAGAATGATTTTTTTATAACTAATAATGAAGAATTAAAACATGATATACATTGGATTGTTCCAAATTCTCAGAAAAATAGAATGGAACCTATTATAGTGTATTTGAAGGGTGGAGGAAAAACATTTAAAGAAGATCCACATGAAGGAGAAGAGTTTGGATATGTTATTTCAGGAAGTATTTATTTAAATTTGGGAAATAGGAAGATAAGGGTAAAAAAAGGAGAGTCCTTTTATTTTTCACCAGAAACAGATCACTATATAGAGAATACATCTAATCATATTGAGGCATGTGTCATCTGGGTAAGTACTCCTCCAAATTTTTAAACCTTAAATAATATTAACTAAGGAAGGATCTTTAAATATAAATTTTATAATATCATTAATATTATCTGAACAAATAATGTTAATATCTTTTATATTTTTAGGAATATCATTTTCATTTTCTTTTGGGATTATGATATGTTTTAATCCACTTTTTCTTGCAGCATATATCTTTTCAAATATACCTCCAACTTTTTTAATGTTTCCTTTAATTGATATTTCACCTGTTATGGCTATATTTTGAGGTACTGGTTTATTTAAAATAGAACTTAATATACATATAGTTACCGCAACTCCTGCAGATGGACCATCAATTTTACCACCACCTATAGCATTTAAATGTATATCATAGTCGTTTAAATCTAGACCAGTAAGCTTACGTATAACGGTTGAGGCATTGAATACTGAATCTTTTGCCATAGAACCAGCTGTTTCATTGAATCTAAGTTTGCCTTTTGAGGGATTTTTGGCTTTAAAAGTTTCACATTCAAAATTTAAAACGGAACCTAAAAATCCATTAACTCCAAGTCCTTTTATTAAACCAACTTTAGGATCTTCTATTTTATTTTTCTCTACAAAAGGAGAAATACGAGATAATGATAAAACTTCCTTTACTATATCTTTTGTTATCACAATATTTGAATTTTTATTTCCTTTGTTCTTGTATATCGCATAACCATATGCGTCACTTATTATACTTGTTGCTTTCCTACCTTCTATACAATGTTCGCTTATTATTGACGGTACATCATCTTTTAATGTTATATTTAATTTTTTAGCGGAATTTACTACAATTTTTTCTATATCAGTTGATGTTAGAGGTTCAAAAAATACTTCGGTACATCTGGATCTAAGAGCAGGATTTATTTCATGTGGTTCACGGGTAGTAGCACCGATTAATATAAAATCTGCAGGTGCTCCATTATCAAATAAAAATTTAATGTATTTAGGTATATTCTCATCATCTGGATCATAATATGCTGATGAAAATTCTACTTTCTTATCTTCAAGTACCTTCAATAATTTGTTTTGTAATATTAAATCAAGTTCACCGATTTCATCTATAAATAATACTCCACCATGTGCATCTGTAACAAGTCCTGGTTTTGGTTCAGGTATTCCTATTTCTGCTAAGTCTTTTTTACTACCTTGATAAATTGGATCATGAACAGATCCTAAAAGAGGATTTGTAACTTCTCTTGGATCCCATCTTAATGTTGTTCCATTAACTTCTATGAAATTTGATTTATTATTAAATGGAGTAAAATCAAATTTTTTAGCTTCTTCTAGAGCAAGTCTAGCTGCAGAAGTTTTACCTACCCCGGGTGGTCCATAAATTAATATATGTTGAGGATATTCAGAAGTAAGTTTTGAAATCAATGCTTTAATAGGTCTATCTTGACCTATTATTTCATCAAATGATTTAGGTCTTAAAAGATGTTGTATACTTTTATTTAATTGTTTTTTATTGAGCATCTCAAGTTGGGCATATTTTTTTAGAGTTTTGGTATTTTCTGGACCTTTATTTTTTTTAATGATTTGTAGTTTTATTTCATCAATATATTTATCTTGTTTTTCATTTAATATATCTTCAACTTCATTTTCAATTTTACTTTGAATGTATCTGCGACTGATTTCTTCAACTATAATATCCTTGGTAATTAAATAAACTTTTTCTAATTCATCATAAGAAGGAACGTCAATTAAGGATTTTCCATTACTAGCAATTACATTTATGCTATAAAGTTTTTCATTAATATTTTTACTTGAAATATATTTTGGTAATTTAAATTTAGAAATTCTACTATTAATGGTATTTTTATCGAATAATTTTTCAAGCATTTCATATAAAACATTAACTCTAAATTCAATATTATTACTTTCTTCAATTAGTTTCTCAATTTCATCAATTGTAACATTAGAATTCAAATTATCTCCCCCTTATTATTTAATAAAAATTAAATTAAGTTAAAAATTATTCACTAATAACTTTTAATATCATGTTAACCGAAACCTCTGTACATAATTTTATGGAGATTGGATAATTTCCCAATGATTTAACTTGTTCAAACGATATTTTCTTTTTGTCTATATTTAAGTTGAATTTTGAGTTTATTTTATTACAAATATCTTTAGATGTAATTGTACCAAATAGTTTTCCATTATTTCCAAGTTTTGTATTTATTATAATTTCTTTTCCTCTTAAATTATTTGCTATTTTTTGAAATTCTTCAATTTTTTCGATGTGTGCCTGACGTTCCATCTCTTTATGGTAATTTAGTGTATTTAAATTTGAATTATTAGCTTCTATGGCTAATTTTTTAGGAAATAGGAAGTTTCTTGCATACCCATCTGATACTTCAACTAAATCATTTTTCTTTCCTAGATTTTTAATATCATTAGTTAGTATAACTTTCATAAAAATACCTCCGTAAAATAAAAAATTTACATTATAGTAATTAATATTTTAGTTTTAATAATTATATATTTCAAGGCTTTAGAGGTATTTATTAAAATTATTAGATATTAAAAACATAATATTTATAACATATTAACAGTTATAGTATTGTTTAAAATTTATTTAAAAATTCTTAATTAAGTAATGTAAAATATATATACATTTGTATATTATTATCCAAAGTATAATAAAAGGCAAATAGAGTAATTTCTATTTGCATTTTTAAATTTAATTATTTAGAAGCTGTTTTAATTTGTCTTCAATATCTATTCTTGGGAATAAATTTTCACCTTTTTCAACTTTGGTTCCAGCTTTTGTTCCATTAAAATTTGAAATAGAATCAAATGAGTCTACATCATAATTTAATTTAGATTTAATTTGTTTTGATGTATTTGGCATAAATGGACCTAGCAGAATTGAGAATACACGTATTGATTCACATAGATTATATAAAACAGTTTTGAGTCTATCCTTTGATTGTTCCTCTTTTCCAAGAATCCAAGGTTTAGTTTCATCTATGTATTTATTTGATAGGCTTATACAGTTAAATATTTCTGATAAGGCATTTGATATTTTTAATTGATCCATACATGATGTAACCTTATCTTTTAAATTTTTAACCGAATTTATAAGTTCTATATCTTCATTTAATATTTCAAGTTGATTAGGAATAAATCCATCGAAATATTTTATTATCATAGATATAGTCCTTGATATGAGGTTACCCAATAGATTAGATAAATCAGAATTTATTTTTAACATAAATAACTCATTGTTAAATACTCCATCATTTCCAAAATTAACTTCGCGTAAAAGAAAATATCTTATAGAGTCAATTGGAAAGTGTTGTGATAAAATAATTGGATCAATTACACTACCTTGGGATTTAGACATTTTATTTCCGTCTATAAGAAGCCAACCATGTCCAAATACTTGCTTTGGAAGTGGAAGATTTAGTGCAAATAGCATAATAGGCCAATAAATCACATGGAATCTTACAATTTCTTTTCCTACAACATGAAGATCAGCAGGCCAGAAAGAATTCATCAGATTTTTTTCATTATTTTTGTAACCAAGAGCAGATATGTAATTTGATAAAGCATCTATCCATACATAGACAACGTGTTTTTGATCAAATTTTACAGGTATTCCCCATTTTAAACTAGTTCTTGAAACACATAGATCTTGAAGTCCAGGTTTTATAAAATTGTTTATCATTTCATTCTTCCTTGATTCAGGTTGAATAAATGATGGGTTTTCCTCTATGTGTTTTAATAATCTATTTGCATATTTACTTATCTTAAAGAAATAAGCTTCTTCTTTTTGAATGGTTATATCACGTTTACAGTCTGGACATTTTTTGTCAATCAATTGGGTTTCTGTAAAAAATGATTCACAAGGAATACAATAAGGTCCTTCATATGTGCCTTTATATATATCTCCATTTTTATATAGTGTTTCAAATATATTTTGTACAGTTTTTATATGATAATCATCAGTAGTTCTTACAAATATGTCATAATCTATATTAAATAGTCTCCAAAGAGATTTAATTTTTTCAACTATCTCATCAACATATATTTTTGGATGTTTTGAATATTTATCTGCATTTTGTTGAATTTTTAATCCATGTTCATCAGTTCCTGTTAAAAATTTTGTATCGTATCCCTGCAGTCTTTTAAATCTAGCAATTGAGTCACTTATTATTGTTGTGTATGTATGTCCAATATGTAAATCTCCCGATGCATAATAGATAGGTGTCGTTATATAGTAGGTATTTTTCATTATTTCATTTATCCTTTCATTTATTTTTTAAAATATGAATTTATTGCTAATGTTTAGAGGGGAATTCTTATTTGAAAATAGTATAACTATAAATACATCCTCATTATTGGGAATATAGTTTATAGATTTTAGACAATTAGTAGATATATATTGTGTATCTATTTTTTTACCATTAACTAAAATCTTTGAATTTTCAGTAAAACCATTTCCAATTATAAAGACTCCATCATTATTTATATTAATATCTTCTATAATTTGAGTGTTATTGCCTATTTTTATAGGTGATATTTCATAAGGAAATTTACTATTATCGTATATATTTTGTTTTTTTATATCTAAAATTAATTGTTTTTCATAATCGTTATATTTTGTATCTTCCTTAAAAATTTCTCTGAATCTATGATATATTGTGGAATTTATATTTAAATCTGAAAAAATTTCATACAGAAATTCATAAGCATGAATTTCTGTATTTTTATCAATAGATATCATTTTTTTATTATTTGATTCAATTATTAAATAAGGGGTCTTAAATAAATCTTCTTTAGTTAATGAAGAAAAGGTACTTTGATTTTCTCCAAGAGAAGGTAAATGGTCACCATAAAGTATTAGAATATATTCTTCATTTGTGTTATTTAGTTCATTTATTAAATTTAGAATGAAATCGTCCACATGTTTAATAATATTTGTATAATTTTGGAGCTCTATTAAGTCTTTCTCACTAAGTGAATTACTTTCAACTACAATGTCACCATTTATTAACGTATTATATGGACCATGTGATTCTACAGTAACACCAAATATAAAATCTTTTTCCGGAGTATTTTTAATTTTAGTTATAATTTCATTTATTAGGATATTATCTTTATACCAAAAATTTTGACTTATTTCTCTTGATGTCATAGCTTCAATAGGTATAAATGTTTCAAATCCAATATTTTCGTAAGCTTTAGTACGATTATAGAATGTCGAAAAATAATTGTGTATAGCTGTTGTTGCGTATCCATAATTTTTTAATATATAAGGAATGCTTTCTACTTGAGTATTATTTAATAAGTTTAAGTAAGGCATTTTTGTATAAAGGTTTTTTATATTAATTCCTGTAAGTATTTCAAATTCTGATTGAATTGTCCCACCGCCTAAAACTGGAACAATTATTTCTCCACTTTCGTTTATTTTTGATAGATTTCTTAAGTTTTTAAGTGGATCATTAGAAAATTTAACATCCTTTAATTTAAGTGGATCAAATATTGATTCTAATTGAATTAAGATTATATTAACATCTGGATTTTCAAAATTATAATCATTTTCAGATAACATATTTTTGATTTTTAAGATTTTATCTATATCGTAATCGAGGTTTTTATTGTTTGAAAAGAATAAGGTTGTTGAGTCATAAAAAGAATGTAAAAATCCATTTTTAAAATATGTATCTGATAAATTAAAATCACTTAGTACATATGTAATAGATTTACCATAATTATAAAGTTTATCCATAGATAACAAGTAAATATATATAAATAATGTGTATAGTATAAAGTTTAAATACCTATATTTTAAATTAAATAACTTAAATTTAATGTTTTTAGATATTTTTACTACAATTATAAATATAATGGAGAATAAAATAATTAATATCAATACATTAGTTATTAGTTTGGTATTTAGATACTTTGAAATAATATTAGTTGCTTCATTTACTAAGAATAAATCTTCAAAAATTAATGGACTACCTTTAAAATAAATATTTACATTACTTATAAATGCAATAAAACACCATACACTATAGTGCATTGCACAAAATATAAGAGGTTTTTTAAATATGAACGTATATAAACTTGAAAATATAAAAAATAGTATTAGATATAAGTATATATATATATTGTTTGAACTTAAAAAATTGTATATAGATTTAAGGTCTTGTCTATGTATTAATTCAATTAAAATGAAGAACAGTATACAGATTATAATGTATTGAATTATAAGCTTACTATTATATTTTTCATTATTATTAAAATTTTTAAGCATAATATTTAAGTTAAAATGAAAAATACTAAATACTATATAGCTTATTATACATTGAAATATAGAGTTAATAAAGTGTATAATGTTTATGAGGTGATAAATTAATGGATAAGGATACTATGATAAAAGATAAATTAACAAAGATATGTTTGTGCAGGGGAATTGATAAGTTTACCATTAATGAATGTATAAAAGATGGTGCTGATACAGTTGATAAAATAAAAGAAAAGACTGGAGCAACTGGAGGTGGATGTAAAGGAGCTAGGTGTAGGAGTAAAATTATAGAACTTATAGAAGAATCAGATAAATAAAGGGGAGGATACTTTAGTATCCTCCCCTTTATTTAATAAACGGATTAAAGAATCTACCATTATTCATATAAAACAACCAGATAGCTATTAAGTCTAATATAATGAAAAATAATATTGATACTATATCATTTATTTTAAATTTTCTTTGTGTATACCATGTACGTTTTTTCTTATAACCAAACCCTCTAAGTTCCATTGCACATGAAATTTTATCTATACGATTAATGCTTGAAAAAATTATAGGAATTATTATAAAGAACATATTTTTTATTCTTATAGATAGTTTTTCATTTTTGGACATATCGATTCCGCGTGCTTGTTTGGATAATGATATATTTTTGTAATCCTCTATTATGTCAGGTATATATCTAAGTGCTAAAGATATAGCATAAGAAATTTTATAGTTTATACCTATTTTATTTAATGATGCCGCGAACTCACTCGGATTTGTTGTTAGTATAAACAGTAGAGAAATAGGAATTACGCTAAAATACTTTAATGTAATATTAAGTTGATAGAAAAGCTGTTCAGCAGTAATTGAATATGCATTATTAAAATTTAATAGTATAGTTTTAGTTCCATATATTTCTGGTCCTGTATTTGGACCAAAAGCATATATGAGTATGTTATTCAATAATAGGAATATTAGTATGAATGTTATTACAAAGGAAATATCCCTAAATTTTATCTTTGATAATTTAAATAAAAATACACTTAATACAATTAAGAATATTAATAATCTTGTATCATATGTTATTATTGTTACAACACACCAAAGAATAAAACATATTAATTTAGTTGCACCTGTTAAATTGTGAATAAACGAATTCTTATCAATATATTCAAGAATCAACTTCATTTTTATACCTTGTGCTCCTGTCATAAGTTATAAATTTGTTTATAAATATATCAGTGTCATCTAATGATAATTTTTTAGAAATATTATGTAATGATGTTTTCCTTAGGTTAGCGTTATCTATTATATATTCGTTTGATAAAATTTTAGATGGTATATCGTCACCTATTTTTTTACCATCAGATAGAACAATACATCTATCTGCATATTCCATCAGTAAGTTCATATCATGAGTTATTATAATTGAAGTTATGTTATATTTTTTTAATCTTTGTATAAATTCCATTATTTGATTATAGTGTTTAAAATCTTGACCAGCTGTTGGTTCATCTAAAATAAGTATTTTTGGGTTGCTTACTAAGATAGATGCTATTGTCACACGTCTTTTTTGTCCATAACTCAGCGCAGATATAGGCCAATTCCTAAGCTCATATAAGCCACATATTTTTAATATATCATATACACGATTTTCAATTTCAATTTTATGTAAATTCATATTTTTAAGAGTAAATGCTACTTCATCAAACAATAAAGTATTACTTATCATTTGATTTGGATTTTGCATTACATATCCAATTGAAGAAGATCTTTGAAATATTGTATCGTATGTTATATCTTTATTATTTAAAAATACTTTACCTGAAGACGGTTTTAAAAACCCACATATAATTTTTGAAATTGTGGACTTTCCAGCACCGTTTTTACCGACAATACATAGTAATTCATTATTGTAAACATCAAATGATAAATTATTTAAAACAAGTTTATCATTCTTGTAGCCAAAGTTTATATTTTCGCATTTTAAAAGAGGATGGGCAGAGCATATATTAGCATGAAAATTAGTGTATTTTAATGATTTATAAAATCTTTTAATATTATCTTTAAAAGATGAAATATTTAAATTTTCTATGTTATTAAGGTTTGGATTTTCATTTATATCGCATCCTGCATATTTTAAAGCTGTTAAATATAAAGGTTCCCTTATACCACATTGTTTTAATAATGAGGTTGATAATAATTTATTTATTTCACCATCAAAAACTATCTTACCATCATGCATAAGTAATACTCTATCAAAATTAAGTTTCAATACTTCTTCAAGTCTATGTTCTATTATTATTATAGTTTTCGGATTTTTATCTGTGATTGTATTAATTAAATTAATGGTTTCCTCTGCTGTTTTTGGATCTAAATTTGCTAAAGGTTCATCAAAAATTAATATTTCACTATTGTCTACAAGTGCACCGCCTAGAGTTACTCTTTGTTTTTGTCCACCAGATAGATTATGAGGACTTGAATTTAAAAAATCATTGGAACCAATAAGATTAGATATATTATTGACTTTTTTATGCATTAATTCTGAATTTACACATAAATTTTCTAACTTGAATGCTATATCTTCTGCAGATGTTAATGCTATAAATTGATTATCAGTATCTTGAAGGATTGTAGCTACATTTTTTGATATTTCAAAAATAGACATATTTCTGGTATCTTTGTCATTAATTTTTAAATTACCAGAAATTTCTCCAGGATAAAAAAAAGGAACAAGACCATTTATGGAGTTAAATAGAGTACTTTTACCGCATCCTGATTCTCCAAGTATGAGTATTTTTTCATTTTTGTAGATGGTTAGATTTATGTCTTTCAATGTGGGAAATTGTTGTGAATTGTATTTAAAACTGAAATTTGTAAATTCAATTAATTTTTTTTTCATTTGGATGTTTACCTCAAATTTGGAAATTTTATTTTAGGATTCTTTGGATAGACTTCCTTTTTTTACAATAGATTTAGAATATAATGATAATAAGCTTGTTCCGATTATACCTACAGTTAATATATTTGTAATTGATGCCATTCCTCCTTGGATGAATACCTTTTTTATGGGTTCAGAATATATTAGCACATCTAAAATTGGTGCAACTATAAGCCAAGCGATAAGATTAGATATAATTTGTGCAATATTAAATTTTATTATTGAGTATTTATTAAATACTTTTAGATTAATAGATTTAGAGCATAGACCAATTATAAAACCTATAATTGTAGAGGCTAAAACCCAGCTAAACCAAGGTGTACCGTAGAACAACATATCTTTTAATGCATGTCCTATAAAACCAATTAGCAAACCAGACAATGGACCATAAATTACAGCCATTAATGCTAAGAAAGCATAAGATAATTCAAAATTTGTGTTTGGAATTCCTGATGGTATAGATGCGAAACGCCCTAAAATTAAAAAAACAGCAGAACCAATACCTATTGCTACAATATTTTTAATAGATATGGAAGAGTTTTTCATGCTGAATCCTCCTTGATTAAGAATATATTTTATTTTCACACAAAAAGTATACACAATACTATCTTTAAAATCAATATTAACTATTTATTAAAATGTTTACCTTGATATATGTTATTTTCTTTTAAATAGTCATGTATTGAGTTTAATAATTCCCATTTTTTTATGCTCCATTTAGGTTCTATTATGTCTTCTCTTTTAGCATCCCCAGTTATTCTATGTATTACTATATTTGGATTTGTAAGTGATATAGCATCTCCTATTATTTTTATATAACTATTTCTTGTTAGAGTATATATAGATGGATTTTTTAAATACTCTTTTGCAAGTTGTGTGTTTTTAATTATATAGAGGAGATGGTATTTTATACCTTGTATATCTAGTGTATTTATAAATTTTACTGTTTCTATCATATCATCATATGATTCATATGGTAGTCCAAAAATAATGTGAGTGACTACGTTTATGTTCTTCTTACGTAATTTTATTACTGCTTCTTTAAAACATTCTGTATCATGACCTCGATTTATTAATATAGCAGTTGAATCTTTTGATGTTTGTAGTCCAAGTTCAACCATTAGGAATATTTTTTCATTATAATGAGATAGTAAGTCTAATATTTCGTTGGATAGACAATCAGGTCTAGTTCCTATTGATAATCCAATAACTCCTTCTTGACTTATTGCTTCATCATATATTTTCTTTAAATAATCTATGGAAGCGTATGTGTTTGTATAAGCTTGAAAATATGCTATGTATTTATTTGAGTTCCATTTCCTTTTCATAATTTTTTTTTGTTCAATAAATTGTTCTGATATTGATTTAGATCTATTTCCTGAAAATTCACCAGAGCCCATAGTACTACAGAATGTACACCCACCAAAAGATATTTTTCCATCTCTATTTGGACATGTAAATCCCCCATCTAATGTTATTTTTATTATTTTTTCTTTAAATTTATTTCTAAGGAATAAATTTAAAGAATAATAAGGTTTATTATCAAAAATCATAGTTTATTTCCTTTCAAAAATAATAGATTCATATTTTAACATATAAGAAAATAAAAATTAAATACGATATAAAAAAAGGAAGGTAGTTGATTTTGACAAATTTAAATAATTTAATGAGTATGTTTAAGGTATCATGTATCTTTATTGGTACAGTTGTTGGAGCCGGACTTGCATCAGGGAAGGAAATATATCAATTTTTTTCCATATATGGTTTAGATAGTTTTTTTGGATTTATAGTATGTTTTTTAATGTATGTATTTATTGGAAATATATTGTGTGATATATGTAATAAAAAAAACTTATCTTCTTATAATCTTTTGATAAATGAAATATGTCCTCGAACTTCAGCAAAAATTTTAAATAGTTTCGTGAGTTTATACTATTTGTTTTCCTCTTCAATTATATTTGCAGCAAGTGGATCTATAATAAGTCAATTTTTTTCTATACCAAGTATTTTTGGGACGATATTAATGATAATAGTTTCAGTTGTGATTTTAAAATTTAGTATGAAGGGACTCGTTTGGGTTAATTCATTAAGTGTACCAATAATGATTTGTATAATATTTCTAATATTTATATTATTTGAATTATTTTCGGATCCAATAAACCTTGAAACAGGAGCATTATTTATATTTAAGAATAAAGATATAAAGTTAGATAATAATATAATCTTATCTTGTCTTTTATACGGTGGATTTAATATTTTGAGTTCCACAGGTATTTTGGCTCCGCTTTCTATTCGTCATAAGAGCAGTAATTTTAAAAAAGGCATATTTATGGGGTCATTGTTTTTAATTTTAATAAGTATGATTATAAATTATTTAATTTTATCCAATATGCCATACATAGCCAAATATGATATACCTCTTCTTTATGTATCTAAGATATTTGGAAAAACATTTCAGGTGATTATACTTGTTTTAATATGGGTTGAGATGCTTTCTACAGAAATATCTAGTCTTTATTCACTTGCCCAAGGTATTTCTAACAAGTATAGATTTTCGTTATTTAAGAGTATTTTATTGATCTTATTTGTTTCTGTGCCTGTATCTATATTTGGGTTTACTAATTTAATTTCTATTATATATCCATTTTTTGGCCTGTTAGGATTAGTTTTTATATACTATATAGTTAAGTATAAATATAAGAAAAAATAAAAAAGGTATCTATCAATTTGATAGATACCTAACATAAATTGTATAAATGTATAAAATCATCTATTATGTTTTCAATTTCTATATGGAGAGTTGATATCATTTCGTAGTTGCGATTTTGGATATAGTTTTTTATTTTAGATGATAAGCTTATGTGGTCGAGACTATCAATGAATAAATTGAAGTATATTTCGTTTAATATCAAATAGTTAAGAGATATTAATTTTGAATTTATTTCTATGTTTTTAATTAAATTATTTAGTTCTTTTTTATATTTCGGTAAAAGTCTATGCTCTATTTCCATCATATATTGGTCTAATGAGGATGTTTTAAAACTGTTTATTATATCAGTAGTAAATACAGAATTTTGTGTTAATATACTACAATCATTTTTTTCAATATTTAATAAATTTTCATAAACAGTCTTAGGAGCTTTGCCAAAAATGTTATTACTATCATCCTCTGAGTATTTTTCAAATATATTTTCTTCACTTCGATACATTCTAGATTCATCTAGATACCCATAATATTCACCAGATTTTTTTGATAGTTCTTTTAACAGATATTTTTCATTCTTATCTATAGAGTATTTAATTCCATCTATAATACACATATTTATAGCTGAAATAGTTAAATACATATTTGTTTTTGGATTTGGTGATCTTAATTCAAATCTTGTTGATTTATTATTTTCACTATCTCTTATAAGAGCTATCAATATAGACCTATTTCTAGACGGTATGTCTTTAGATATACCAAGTGATGCAACTGTACATATTGGAGCTTCGAATCCTGGTTTGAGACGTTTTAATGAGTCTATTGTATTGGATATGAATGGATTTATTATGTCGTAGTTTTTTAAGATTCCCATAATCGCACCATATCCTATAGGACTCATAAATTCACTATCATTATCTGAAAATATATTTATTAGATTACCATTTTTAAGTTTTAAAAAAATACTAAAATGTAAATGAGCACCATTCCCAGCTACTTTTTCGATAGGTTTAGCTAAAAATGTAACATCTAACTTATGGCGTTTGAATGTTTCTTTTATTATACTTTTCACAATTAAAAGATTATCGCATGTTTGCATTGCAGTTGAATATTTCCAGTCAATTTCTAACTGTTCTAAAATGTGATAATTTCCATTAGAGTCTATCTTTGATTTAACACCGCCAACTTCTTTATGTCCCATTTCTGGGTGCAAGTCATAGTTTTCCATCATTATTAATGAATCTTCTAAAGCAGTTCTAACAATTCCTTTTGTCATATTCCAGTATTGTTCATGTAAACCCTGAGAAGTTGTTAAATCTTCTATGTTAATATATTCTTCAGGAGTTTTAACCCAAAATTCAAGTTCAGTTGCAGTATTTATTATTATATCATCTATATCATCAAAATTAATTGATTTAAGGTAGTTAGGATTTTTTTTAAATAGGTCTATAAGGGTACATTTCATGAAATTAATTGATCTTTTTAAGATAGATCTAGAGTCGATATATTTTTTATTGTGTGTTAAAAAACTAGGTATTCTAAGTGTTCCTACAGGTTTGTTTGTTAGTTGATCTACGTTATCAAAATTATAATCAACAAACCAGTTTGAATGTTTATCTATGATCATGTCTACTTTTGCATCATTTAGTGTTGCTATTCCAGTTAATACTACTGAAGATCCATCTGTTTGAATAGCACATCCATCAAAGAATAAATCAATATCATTAATAAAGATTTCTGTAGGTATTTTTTCATCAGTATCATTAGCATTTAAATCTATAGCCATGAGTGATATGAATTTTATTTCAGGATGATTAACTAGTAAATTTATAATAGAACTTTTTGATATATTTTCTTTTCTAATTATATAAATTAAATTTTCAACCATAAATCTTTAAAATCAAATAAATTATTTGATTTCCTCCTTTTATTTTTGATGATATTTTGAATTTTATGATATAATTAATTCTACTTATTGTCAAATTCGAAAGGGTTTTATTATGGATTTTAAAAATGGTAGTATTGGTTTTTTTGATTCTGGAATTGGAGGTATTTCTATTTTAGGAAAAACAATGAAACTTTTAGAAAATGAAGTGTTTATTTATTTTGGTGATTCTAGAAATTCTCCTTATGGAAGTAAATCTGAGAGTGAATTAATCAATTTATCTATTAATATATGTAATTTTCTGATTTTTGAAAATAATTGTAAGGCAATTGTTGTTGCTTGCAATACTGCTAGTAGTGCGGCAATAAGGTTTTTAAGAGAAAGGTATGAGCCTAAAATACCAATAATAGGAGTGGAACCAGCAATAAAACCAGCAGTAGAGTTTGTTAATTCAAATAACAAAAAAGGATATATATTATTATTGGCTACACCGTTTACAGTAAATGGGGATAAGTTAAGATGTTTAATTAATAAATATAGTAAGAATACAATAGAGTGTTTTGCTCTTGATTATTTAGCTTATATGATCGAACATAATGAAAGTGAACAAAGTATTTATGACTACCTTTATGAAAGATTACATAAATATATAAATAATGTTAGCTGTATTGTATTAGGGTGTACTCATTATTATTTTGTGAAAAATATAATTAAAGATATTTTTGGTGAAGGAGTAAGAATATTTGATGGATCATTAGGTACAGCGATGGAACTTAGACGTAGACTTATAGAAAATAATTTAATTAATAAAACTATAGATAATTTAAATACTAGGGTTCAAATATATAATTCTTTGGATAATGAAAAAGTACTACGTTGTCATAAAATATTAAGTGGGGTAATATAGGATGAAGAAATTTATATTATATGGATTTTCAGAAGATGAAATATTAAGAATTCAAAAGACGGTAAAATTTATTAGTAGTAATATACAATATTTAACATTCGATGATAGTGATTTCAATAGAACTTTAGGGGATGTAATAAAAGACAAAAAATTTAATACTAATGGTGAGTATAGTTGTGGAGAAAAAGTAGTTATATTTCAGAATATTGTATCTAAAGAAGTAGATATATATTTTAAATTACTTAGAAAGAATTTAGGTAAAAATATAATATTTGCAACGGTTACGGATACATCTATAAATATGGAAATATCACATTTATTTGATGAATTTAAACAAGAAAGGGATTATTTTAGGGGAAATAGGAAAAACAAGTAAACTTTATTAATTTTTAAGAATAGTTTTAAGTATATAATATTTTTTTAGGAGTTTTTATGTCCACAGGGTCTTTAAAAATTCAAACTTATATGGGTAATAATCCTGAACCGGTAAGTAATGCAAATATTAAAGTTACTTTATATGATCAGAACAATATAGTTAGAGAGGTTGTTGATTTAAAAACAAATGATTCTGGTATAGCTATTTTAGATGGAATAGTTACACCACCTATAGAATTATCTTTAAATGAATATGAGACTGAGAGACCATATGGATTATGTGATGTAGCAGTTTCCAAAGATGGATTTATTGAAACATTTGTAAAAGGATGTCAATTATTTGGAGACGAGGAATCGATTCAGCCCATTAATTTAAATTTAGTTAATAGGAATAAATCATTGTATAGTCAGATAGAGGAAATTAATATAGAGGCAAATACTCTTTATGGCAATTATCCACCTAAGATACCTGAAGCCGAAGAAAAAACTATGATGCAATCAACAGGTCAAGTTGTATTATCAGAGGTTGTAGTACCTGAATTTATTACAGTTCATATAGGCTCTCCGAATTCTAATGGAAATGATTATACGGTGAGATATTCTGAATATATCAAAAATGTTGCCTCCTGTGAAATATATTCAACATGGCCATCAAATGCTATAAGAGCTAATATATATGCAATAATATCATTCACATTAAATAGAGTATATACGGAATGGTACAGAGGCAAGGGAAAGGATTTTACAATAACAAATTCTACAGCGTATGATCATGCATTTAATTATGGAAGAAATATATTTAAAAATATATCAAATATTGTCGATGAAATTTTTTCAACATATATGAAGAGACCAGGATCTAAACAGCCTTTATTGTCACAATATTGTGATGGTAAAAAAGTAAAGTGTCCTGGGTGGATGACTCAATGGGGGAGCAAATATCTGGCAGATGAAGGATATACTCCTTATGAGATATTGACTAATTTTTATGGAACAAATTTAGATTTAGTAACAGCAAAAGAAGTTAAAGGCATACCAATATCTTATCCAGGTATTGCACTAAAAGTTGGGAGCAGAGGTTCTGATGTGAGGAATATACAAAAATATTTGAATACAATTTCGAAAAATTACCCAGCTATACCTAAAGTTTCTGAAGATGGTATATATGGAAATGCTACTAGGGATGCTGTTAAAAAATTTCAAGAGATATTTAATGTTAATGTATCAGGTGTTGTTGAGTATGATACCTGGTATGCGATTTCTAATGTCTATGTTGCAGTAACTGAAATGGCTGAACTCAGATATGATACAAAGGTATTAAGAAATTTTATTCCATATTCTCCTATCGATAAGGTGTCTCCAATTAGGTATTAATTTTATTGAATAACTATTGATTTTAATCAGTAGTTATTTTTTATTTTTTAAGTAATATTTAGTTGTTTTGATTTATTATTTTAAATATAAATGATATAATTTAAATGGGGATATATATGATTTATTTGGGGGAATTATGAATATAAAAGTTAACGGATGTTTTTTAATTTTAATTATATTTAGTATATTTTTAGGAATTTTAAGTTTTATTCATATAGATAGTAGAAATATAGAGAATATATATATACATGACATTGAAAAAATATTTAATGATTTGAATGGTTTAGAAAATATGTTTATTGAAGAAAATAATAAGTATATGGAAACTAATGTAGTAAGTAAATATTTTGTAAAAGAAATTCGTGATGGATATACAGATATTAAATTCACAATAATATCAATTATTAATAATATAAATAGAAATTTATATTATTGTGATCTAAATAAAAGATATTTAGTTAATTTACTTAATGATTTATTGACTATAATTGATAATGAATTCTTGAAGAGCAGTATTTTTTATTCAACAAATGATTTTTTTATAAAAAATACAATGAGCATAATAGATAAATGTAGATTTGTAGTTAATAAATATAATTTACTTAAATTTAATTTTGGTTTAACTGGAATTTAGCTCTTGTAGTGTATATATTGATTAGGAGGACATTATGAATAAATATTTAAGAATATTCTTGATGTTTATTTTTGTTTATATTTTTATGTCATGCATATCTGATATAGGAGTGATTAATACAACTGATAGAAAATTAAAAATAGGAGTTACGACTGTTCCTTATGGAGAAATTTTGCAGAATATAAAGAATGTATTTAAGGAAGACTTTGAAATAGTAAATTATATTGATTATGATACATTGAATCGAGATCTAGTTAATGGTAATTTAGATGCTAATTTTTTTCAGACAAGAGATTATTTAAATAGATTTAACTTGAGTAGCGAAAGTAAACTTATAGAAATTACATCTGTGCACATTGAACCTTTGATTATCTATAGTAGTAAATATAGATCGATTGATAAGGTGGAGAATGGAGATATTGTGTATATACCAAATGATTTTATAAATAGGAATAGATCTTTAAAGCTTTTAGAAGATGCTGGGTTGATCACGCTTGTAGAAGAATTAGATGGGTCTTATATTGTTATAAGTAATCCTAAAAATTTAGTTATAAATCAGGTCGATATTAATGATATTCCAGATTTTTTTAATATATCAGATTTAATTGTTCTAAATACTAATGTGGCTATGGAAAATAATATAGATCCTAGGGAGGTGGGTATTTTTTATGAAGATTCATTTAATGATGGTATGAAATTTAGTATTTTTGTAACTAGAGAGGATATGAAGACATCAATAAAATTAAAAGAAATTGCTAATTATTTAAATAGTTATGAAAATTTTAAATTTATAAATGAAAGATATAGTGGTTTTGTAAAACCGGTGTTTTAATTAAAGTAAATTTTAAAATTGGAGGTATTTTAACATATGAGTTTTGGAGATTTAGAAAAATTGAATAGTAAATCTAGAGAAATAAGAAAAATGTTGATAGAGGAGATTCATAATTTAGGGAAGGGACATTATGGAGGAAGTTTGTCTATAGTAGATATACTAGTACTTTTGTATAATGTTGAAATGAATATAGATGTTACTAATCCAGGAATGGAAAATAGAGATAGGCTTGTATTGTCCAAAGGTCATGCGGGGCCGGCTTTATATGCGGTTCTTGCAGATAAAGGATACATAAGTAAAGAAGATTTAAATACCCTTAACAAGGAAAATACATGTCTTCCAAGTCATTGTGATATGAATAAAACAACTGGCGTTGATATGACTACGGGATCTTTAGGTCAAGGTATAAGTTGTGCAGTTGGTATGGCTAAAGCATCCAAAATAAAAAATGATAATTGTTATATATACTGTATAGTTGGTGATGGAGAATGTAATGAGGGGCAGGTTTGGGAGGCTGCTATGGCTGCATCTTCATCTGGTTTAAATAATCTTATAGTATTTATTGATTATAATAAAATGCAGTTAGATGGTAAATTAATTGATATATTGGATATGGGTGATATGCATAAAAAATGGGAATCATTTGGATTTTATGTTGAGAGTGTAGATGGACATAATTTTGAAGAAATGCATAATGCTATTTGTAATGGTAAGAAGCAGTATAAGCCTATAGCTATAGTTCTTAACACTGTAAAGGGCAAGGGTGTTTCTATAATAGAAAATGCAGGTTATAAAAATCACAGTATGGGATTAACAGATGATGATTTTAAAAAATCAATTGTAGAATTATTATAAGGGGGGGTTTAATTATGGAAATGAGACAGGTATTATTTAGCACAATGAAAGAAATTATGGATAAGAATAATAATGTTATATTTATGGATGCAGATTTAGCTGAGGCTAATGGAACTATGGAGCTTAGGAAGATTTATAAGGATAGAGCATTTGATGTTGGTATAAGTGAAGCTAATATGGCTAGTATGGCAGCTGGTATGAGTGCCTATGGTATGAATCCATATATATGTACATTTACACCGTTTGCGTCAAGAAGGATATGTGATCAAATAGCTATTTCTATGTGTTATGCAAAGCAAAATGTTAAAATTATAGCAACAGATTCAGGGGTTTGTGCCGAATTAAATGGAGGAACTCATATGAGTTTTGAAGATATAGGAGTTTTAAGAAGTATACCAGGTATAACTATAATAGATGTTATTGATGAAATTCAATTGAAAGAAGTACTTTTAGATACAGTAGATAAAAAAGGAGTTATATATATAAGATTAGCGAGAAAACAGGTTCCTAAGGTGTATGATAATAATTATAAATTTGATATTAATAAAGCAGATATTTTAAAACACGGAGATGATATCACAATATTTGCTACTGGTATTATGGTAGATGAGGCAATTAAGGCTAGTGATATTTTAGAAAGGGAAGGTGTGAGCATAGAACTTATATCAATACCAGTTATAAAACCGATTGATGTAGAGACAGTTAAAAATTCTTTACTTAAAACTAAAAAAGCTGTTACTGCTGAAAATCATAATGTTATAGGAGGGCTTTATAGTGCTATTTGTGAAGTTTCATGTAGATATGCACCATCATTAATAAGAAATATTGGAATAAAAGATCATTTTGGAGAAGTGGGATCTATAGGTTTCTTGCTTAATAAATATGGTATGACAAGTGAACAAATAATTAATGAATGCAAGAATTTATTAGATTATTAAGTGGGATGTATTTCCTACTTTTTATAAAAAACAAAAAAACAATAAAGTAGTATTACTTCATTGTTTTTTTGTTTTGGTGACCCGTACGGGAATCGAACCCGTGTTACCACCGTGAAAGGGTGGTGTCTTAACCGCTTGACCAACGGGCCATAAATGGCGACCCAGAAGGGGCTCGAACCCTCGACCTCCGGCGTGACAGGCCGGCACTCTAACCAACTGAGCTACTGAGCCAAATGGTGGGCACAACAGGGATCGAACCTGTGACCTCCTGCTTGTAAGGCAGATGCTCTCCCAGCTGAGCTATGCGCCCAAATATAAAATTATGGTGACCCGTACGGGAATCGAACCCGTGTTACCACCGTGAAAGGGTGGTGTCTTAGCCGCTTGACCAACGGGCCAACTAATTTACTACCTTACAAATTATATAGTATAATATTATTCATGTCAATATTTTTTACATAAGTATTTAAAAAATATTGAAGGTTTTTACAAATTAGATGGAACATAAAATCCATATTTTGTCAAGTTGACACTAAAAGATAATAAATGTATTATTTTAAACTATGAAAGGAGAAATAAGATGTCTTTGAAAATTTTTGAAACTCATTCTCATTATTATGATGATAGCTTTTTGCACGATAGGGATGAAGTTATTGAGAGGCAATTTAATTACGGGGTAAAAAAAATATTAAATTGTGCTGTAGACATTGATTCTTGTAAAAAAACAATTGATATTATTGATAAATATGATTTTATTTATGGAGCTTGTGGAATACATCCAAGTTATTCTAAATATTATTATAAAATAACTTATGAGGATGATTTATATAAATTTAATAAACATAAAAAAGTTTTAGCAATTGGTGAAATTGGATTAGACTACTACTATGATAATATTGATAAGGAAATTCAAAAAGAGGTATTTAGAAATCAATTAAAAATTGCAAAAGATTTGGATAAGCCAGTTATTATTCATTGTAGAGATGCATATGCAGATACGCTCAGGATAATTAAGGAATTTATGCCAATAAGAGGTGTGGTCCACTGTTTTTCTGGCAGTTTAGAAATCGCTATAGAATTGATTAAGCTAGGATTTTATTTGGGAATATCAGGTATTTCTACATTTAAAAATGCTGTCAAGATAATAGAAGTAATAAAAGAAATTCCAATTGAATATCTTTTGACAGAGACAGATTGTCCTTATCTTTCACCTGTACCACTTAGAGGTAAAAGAAATGAATCAATAAATATAGAGTATATTATAAAAAAAATTGCTGATGTAAGAAATGAAGACTTCTATAAAATTGGGGATATGTTATATAAAAATGCATTAAAGTTTTTTAGTTTATAATGTATATTAAAGTTTTATTAGGGGGGAATTATGGTAAAATCAAGGTCGATAAAGACTATGTTATTTTCTTTAGCTAGTTTGTTAATTTCTGTTATACTATTTTATTTGGTTATTTATATAAATAAACCAGTTACACTTGTTGTTGATGGAATTGAAATTTCAACTTATGTAATAGAAAATACAACTAGAGATGTTTTGAAGGAGAATAGCATAGTCTTACAGGATGAAGTGGGGGTATATCCATCAAAACTTTCTAATATAGAATATGGAGATAATGATGTTTTTAATAATCCAGTTCCTGTTATTTTGTATTTAGGAAATAGTGATCCATATGAAGTTATGACAATGTCTAAAACTATAGAAGATTTTTTGAAAGAGAGAGATATAGATATAGATGAAAATGATATAGTTGAACCATCATTATATAGTGATATTATTCCAGATGAAGAAATTTTTATTAAATATGTTGATATAAGGATTAATGAAGAAAGTATAGCAATTCCATATGACACTGAAATTAGATACAATAATTCTTTATATTCAGATGAAAATAGAGTAATTCAAGAAGGTAGAGATGGATTAAGACTTATTAAAAGAGAAAAGCGTTATGAAAATAATATTGAAGTAAGTGATAATGTAATTTATGATGATGTAGAGAGACAGCCAATTAATAAAGTAATTGAAAAAGGGACAAAGGATAGATCTATTATTAAGGATGAGAATCAAGCATTATCAAATATTATAAATAATTCGTATTTAAATGGAGGTAAAATAACGTTTTTAGGTGAGGAATATTCAATTAAATATTCTAAATTAGTGGAGTCTACTGCTTTTTATAATAGTGGATCTAATGGTAATCATATAACAGCTACAGGTAATCCAACTCTTTATAATCCTGATGGATGGAGTACTATTGCAGTTGATCCAAAAGTTATACCTCTTAATACAAAGGTATATGTTGAAGGATATGGTTTTGCCATAGCTCATGATACTGGTGGAGCTATCAGAGGGAATATAATAGATGTTTTTATGCCTAGTAGAGAGGCTGCATATAATTGGGGTAGAAAAAAGGGAGTAAAAATATATATACTAGAATAAGTTGAAGTTTTGCTACAATATTTGTGTAAAGTATTGTAGCATTATTTTTTATAGGAGGACTTAATGATTAAAATTAAGGAAGTTATAGTAGTTGAGGGTATATGTGATGAAATTGCAGTTAAGCGAGGAATTAATGCAGAGGTTATATACGTATCTGGGTTTGGGATATCTAGTAGAACGATGAATTTGATTAAGAATGCACAAGAAAGATGTGGAGTTATTTTACTTATGGATTCTGATTCTGCGGGAGAAAGAATAAGAAAAAAAATTTCAGATGAGGTAAAAGGTGTTAAGCATGCGTATATACCAAAAAATAAGAGTATTAAAAATGGTGATATAGGAGTGGAAAATGCTCATCCTAAGGATATAATTTTAGCAATAAAAAATGCAAAATGTGAATTGTCTTATAGAAGAGAGGAGTTTACACAAAAGGATTTATTTAATAATAAACTTGTTGGAAATAGGGATTCATTAAAACGTAGAGAAATACTAGGGAATATTTTAGGAATCGGTACAGCAAATGGAAAGAAGTTTTTATCTAGGCTAAATAGTTTTAATATATCTAGAGAAGTGTTTTTATCTTCACTAAAAAAATTAGAGGAGTTAATAGATGACGAGTGTTAGAGAATTGCAGAGAAAATATGGATTTTTATTTAAAGGATATTTAGGACAGAATTTTTTTAATAATGATATTTTGCTTAATGAAATATTAGATAAATTAGATATTACAAAGAATGATATTGTTATTGAAATTGGACCAGGATTTGGTGTTTTGACAGAAAAATTACTTTTGAAATCAAAAAAAGTTATATCAATTGAAATAGATGATAGACTTATACCCATTTTAAATGAAAATTTAAAAGAGTATGATAATTTCAAACTTATACATAATGATTTTATGAAAATGAATTTAGAAGATTTGGGAAATTTAAATGGGAGGTTTAAGGTTGTAGCTAATATACCTTATTATATAACAACACCTATACTGGAGAAATTGTTTAAGAGTGAGTTAAGTATAGATTTTATTGCTATTATGGTGCAAAAAGAAGTAGGGAATCGTATTTTAGCAAATGTTTCTACAAAAGAATATGGATCTTTGAGTGTTTTTGTAAATTATTTTTCAGTGCCTCATGTTGTTAAATATATACCGGCTGTTAATTTTATACCTAAACCGAAAGTTGATTCTGTATTTATAAAGTTTGAAATATTGGATAATAGAAAATTTGAAAATAGAGAAATAGAAGATAATTTTTTAAAATTCGTTAAAAGATGTTTTAGTATGAGAAGGAAGACACTCTATAATGTGTTGTCTAATTTTACTAAGGATAAAGAAATTTTGATGAAAATATTTAATTACATGGATATTGATTTTAATAAAAGAGCAGAAAATTTGACAGTGGATGAGTTTGTTAAAATATTTAAAATTTTAAATGGATTAGATTAAATATAATTTGATCTGTTTTTTATTTAGTAATTTTTAATATAATTATGCATAGCATAGTATTAAAATTATATATTGGAGAATTAAATGATTATTTCTGATAGTAAAAAATTTATAATACTTCAAGAGGATGATAAAGGGTACTCATTTAAAAATAAGAAACCTTCAGGTTATACAAAGATAGAAGCCAAAGATTCTAAATTTAGAATATTTTATTATATACAGAATTTAAATAATGAAAATACTTATAGCTTGAGTTTAATAATTAAAAATGAATCTAAAATAGATATTATATCAATTGGAGATATTAAACCAGATGAGAATGGAAAAATTGATGTATCATATGAATTTGATGATACATTACTTGAATGTTTGCATGGTAGTACAGTTTGTTTTAAAGATTTGAAAGGTGGGGTCAAATATCCATTAAGTGGATTTTTAGCTAAGAAAAAAGTTTTTAATTGGAAGGTTAATCAGTTTAGATTAATTAAAAATAGGACCTTTAGAAGAGATAGTTTTATGTTTGAAACAAAGAGGGATATACAGAAAAAGGAAGATAAAAAAGATTATGAAGATGGAGTTGAATATACTAAAAATGATAATAAAAACTGTGAAAATAAATTTGTTAAAGTAGATAAGGAAATTGGAATTGAGGTTTTAGTGGAAAATGATGATAAAATTGATGAATCTAAATGTTTGTGTAATGAAAAAAATTTAAGCTTATTTAAATTTAATAGAGGTGATTTTATCATGGATAGATATTTAAGGACACATTCTTTAGATTCAACTAGAGACTTTGAAAATAAAAATGATAATGTATATTATGAATATGAGAATGAAATAAAGAATGACATAGATAAATCTAAAAATATTTTTAATGAAGCAAAGAAACATATAGATTCATTAAAAAAACTTCTGTTAAAGGATGATGGTGAAATAAAGAAAATGGTAAAGAGTTTACTCCAAAATTTTTGTGATATTAATAGACATATAGATTATGATTATGATTATAAGTTTTTTTTAAATATATTGAGTGAGTATGAGGAATTTTATTCTTTAAATCAGGATAATTATAGATTTTTTAAAGTTTATGTAGATAATTTTTCACAAATAGAAAATATTAGAAAAACAGATAATATAAAATATGCAATAATATATTATCCAATGGTTTTTATGTATCCATATTTTGTAGATCGTGGTTATTTTATTATAGGAATTAATTGTGATGGAAAAGATATTTCTAACCTTGTATATGGAGTAGAGGGTGATCTTGATAATAATTTTAAATTGCCGTATGATGGAGAAACAGGATTTAATAAATATATATATGATTATGAAAATTCAAAAAAATATATTATAATGGAATATGATTACAAAAGATTTGAGGTTAAATAGATAGTAGGTTTAATTTTTAAACCTACTATCTATTATATCCTCTAGGGGGAATATATGGGGTAAAAATATAATTGATGCAAATCTATTAGATAGATTTGCAATATAAGTTGAATTAAAGTAGCTTTTTCTATTAATTATAGCGAATATAGGTATATTGGATCTAATATCTAAAGTTGATATTGGAGAACTTTCGTTTATCATTTTTGAAGCATATTTATTTGATGAGTTTTTATTGTTGAAGTATAATGTAGTATAATTACTCAAATTTAAAGATGATTTATTTATATTTAAAATAATAAATGATGATAATAACAATAGTTTATTTTTAATAAATAACTTGGAATTTTCCCATGTTGGGTTGTAATTAAAAATAGGATCTATAAGAATAATTTGTGAGAATATTTTATCATTTAAGGAAATCATATTTAATCCTATACTTGATGAGAAATTGCTACATATCAGTAAAGTATCAGTTATATTTAAATTTTCTAGTAAGTAGTTGATATATGAAGAAACATTCCTAAATGAGTAATCGAAATTATTTATTTTGAATGATTTTCCGTGCCCAGGTAAATCTATAAGAAAAATGTTAAAGTTGCATTTTAAATTGGTTAATGTTTCTAGAGATTTATTAATTAGGTTATATGAGTTAAGAGATGATTCAAATGGACCATGAAGTAGTATAACATTTTTTGTTCTGTTACTATAGTTATTTATTATATTTTTTTCGTAATAAGTTATATAAGTGTTATTTATCTTAAATTGTTTTTCATTAAAGTTATTTATATAGTAGTTTAAATTGTTCTTGCTGTTGTAAAAAATATACATACAATTAATAATGATATGCATAAAAAATAATAAAATTATAGAGTATATTAATATATTTTTTTTATTGATCAAAATAATCACCTTGTATTATTTTGGTTATTAAATTTTTAAATATACATCTTATTTTTAAGGAGAGTACTAAATGGAATTTAAGTTAGTTGATAAATTAGATAGTGAATATCAAGTAGAAATTATACCTTGTTTTGAAGATTATGAAATATCTAGATATAGCGATATTTTTAATAAGATTAAAAATCAGGGATTGTTTGAAGGTAAAATTGGTACAAAGTATTCGCTTAATCAGAATGATGTGAATGGTATTTCTACGCTTGTATTTGTGGGTATTGGGAAAAAAGACGAGTTAACATATGATTCTTGGTATAAATCCTTAGTTTCTTTATTTGAAAAAATGAAAATAAATTTATTAAAAAATATTTTATTTTATTCTTTTGAATGTGATAATTTAAATATTAAAAATATGCTAAAAGGTATTATTTTATCATTTAGTGCAGCAAATTATAAATTTGATAGGTATATGACCACGAAATTAGGAGAGACAGAGGTAAAGATTGATATATACACTAATAAAAGTGAAGATTTAGATGAACTATTGAATATAAGAGATGCAATAAATTTAACCAGGGACTTAGTTAATGAACCGTCAAATATTTTAACTCCAGAAGAGTTTGGAAATAGGTGTATTGAACAAGTTAAGGGTTTGGATGTAGAGATTAATGTATATGATGAAAATTGGATAAAGGAAAACAATTTAAATGCTCTATATGAGGTTGGAAAGGCATCCGTAAATAAACCAAGATTTATTGTTATGAAATATTTTGGAGATAAACAAAGCGATAAAACTATATCTTTTGTTGGTAAGGGATTAACATATGATTCTGGTGGGTATTCTATAAAGAGTTCTGATGGAATGGTAACTATGAAATGTGACATGGCAGGAGCAGCGAGCGTTTTATCTTTAATAATTTTACTTGCGAAACAAAATTTGAAAATAAATGTTTTTGGTGTGATACCTACGTGTGAAAATATGATAAATGGAAATGGGTTTAAACCTGGGGATGTAATAGGATCACTTTCAGGCAAAACTATTGAGATTATATCAACGGATGCAGAGGGTAGATTAGCACTTGCAGATGGAGTTTATTATGCAGCGAAAAATTTAAATTCTGATTTAATAATAGATATTGCTACGCTAACAGGAGCGTGTGGTATAGCGCTTGGGACTAAGTATGCTGCCATTATAGATAATGATGAAAGTATATTTAATAAGTTGAATGATGCAAGTAAAAATACTGTAGATAGTATATGGAGGTTACCAGGAGATAAGGAATATTTATCGACTTTGAAGTCCGATATTGCTGATTATAAAAATATTGGTGGAAGATATGGCGGAACTATAACGGCTGGATTGTTTGTTGGGGAATTTACTTTAGGTAAACCATGGGCTCATATAGACATAGCTTATGTTGCGTGGAATGATTTTTCTACAAAGATATTTCCTAAAAAAGGTGCAACAGGTGCTGTCGTTGAACTGTTATATAATTTTTGTAAAAATAGTCAATGATTCTAAGTTTAAAATTATTAAATAAAAAGAAGACCATATGTATATGTGTGGTCTTCTTTTTAATTTATAACATAAGTATACTAGTTAAAAACTTATTTAAATAAATTTTTAACTAAATGATATTATATACATTATTTTAATTGAATTACATTTGCTCTTGTTCATTTAGTGCAATATTATAATTTTTTAATATTTCGGTTTGGAATTTTTGTCTTACCTCTGTTGAAATAGGATGGGCTATATCCTTGAACTCCCCATTAGGAGTTTTCCTGCTAGGCATAGCTATAAATAATCCATTCTCCCCTTCAATAACTTTTATATCATGAACAACAAATTCATTATCTAAAGTTATTGAAACTATAGCTTTCATTTTTCCTTCGTTAGTGATTTTTCTGATTTTAACATCTGTAACTTGCATTCAATTCACCTCTATAAGTTTTTCGATTTATGAAAGTAGTTTATGTAAAAAACAGAAAAATATATTAATATAACAATAAGTTTTAAAAAAATATATTATTATTTAATAAATGTGTATTTTTTTTAGTAAAAAATGTATATAATTATAAAAAGTCCTATATAATTAAGGGGTGTTTTTTTGCGAGATATATTTTTAGATAGAATTATCAAAAACAATAAATATATACACTTAGTTGGAATTTCTGGAATTAGCATGAGTGGTATAGCATCAATTTTATTAGATAGAGGTTTTAGGGTTTCAGGAAGTGATATTTGTAAAAATCAATTAACAATTAATTTGGAAAATAGAGGTTGTAAGATAAGTGTAGGACATAATTCTAAGAATATTAAGGATACTGTTGGGCTTGTTGTGTGTACTTCAGCTGTTAATTATGAAAATGATGAGATTAAAGAAGCTATTAGAAAAAAAATACCTGTAATTAATAGAGCGGAATTTTTAGGAGAATTAACCCAGAAATATAGTAAGTGTGTTACTATATCGGGAACTCATGGTAAAACAAGTACTACATCTATTTTTAGTTATATTATGATATATAATGGATTGGATCCTACCATATTAATAGGAGGAGAGCTGGATTTAATTAATGGGAATTGTAGATCAGGTAAAAGCGAGTATTTGCTTATAGAGGCTTGTGAATATAAACATTCGTTTTTAAATTTCAAGACAGATATAGGTGTTATATTAAATATAGATAGGGATCATTTGGATTATTATAAAGATTTAAGTGACATAAAAATGGCATTTAGTAAATATGCAGAAAATATATCAAGTGATGGATACTTAATATATTGTGCTTCTGATAGACTTATATATGATGTATTGTATAATACAAGTTGCAAAAAAGTATCTTATGGGATAGGGTGCGGAGATGTAAGTGCTATTAATATATCTAGAACTGAAAATAGTATATGTTTTGATATTTTATATAAAAATATGATTTATGAAGGATTTAAGATAAATGTAATAGGTGATCATAATTTACTCAATGCTCTATCAGGTATTACATTTTCATTAATATCTGATATTGATATATGTAAGACTAAAGAAGCACTTTTAGATTTTTATTTACCTAAAAGAAGATTTGAGATAAAAGGGCAGAGATATGGGATTAAAATTATTGAGGATTATGCCCATCATCCAACTGAGATAAAGGCTCTTATAGATATGACTAAGTCTGTAACTAAGGGTAAGATATATTGTTTTTTTCAACCTCATACTTATAGTAGAACATTATTTTTGCTTGATGAATTCTTAAAAAGTTTTAATGGAATTGAAGAACTTATATTATTTGATATATATGCGGCAAGGGAAAAAAACATATGGGGTATTACAGCTATAGATTTAAAGGAAAAAATAGCTTCAACCGGACAGAAATGTTATTATTCTAAAAGTTTTGATGATGCGATTAAGTATATGGAAGGTAAGGGAGAAGAAGGAGATGTTTTTTTAGTGGTTGGTGCAGGTAATATTTATGAATTAAGTAATAAATTTATATATATGTAGTTTTGAGAGGTTTTTTAACCTCTTTATTTTAATTTAAGGGGTTGTGACTTTATTGAAAATAGGTATCATAAGTAATGTTCATTCAAATTTATATTCTTTAATGGAGATTTATGATTTATTGGAAAAGGAATGCGTGGAATTTATCTTGTGTTTGGGAGATATTGTTGGATACGGACCTCATCCTAATGAGGTTGTAAATTTTATTAAAAGGAAACATATAGTATCTATTAAGGGTATATATGATTCTGCAGTTATTAATAATGATTTTTCTTGTATAAATGAGGGGACTATAAATAGTTTTTCCGTAAATTTTACGTTTATGGAATTAACAAAAAATAATTTATATTATTTATCTAGTTTACCTTCTGAATTAATTATGAATTTTGGAAATTTTGATATAAAGTTTGTACATAAAAATCCTTATAAGAGTGATCAAGATATTCAGGAAGATATTTTAGTTTGTGGTTATGAACATACGCCAAATAAAATTAAAGTTGGTAAAGGAAAATGTATTATAATACCAGGAAGCTGTGGTAAACCAGTGTCAAGTATAGGTGGTGTTTCTTGTGGGGTTTTGGATATTTCAAATAATGTGTATAACTATAAGATATTGAAGTGTAAACATTTATTTTCTAAAATTAATAAAGATATGAAGATGATGAATTTTCCAGAAATACTTATAAATTCATATGATATAGATACATATTAAAAGGAGATGATTGAAGTTGAGAATAAATATTAATGATTTATATAAGAATTGTGAAAAGTATAGCAATAAAAATGTAATAATTTATGGTTGGTTAAGGAGTGTAAGGAGTAATAATAATATTGCTTTTTTAGAAATAAATGACGGGAGTTCTTTTAAAAATGTACAGATTGTCATGGAAAATTATCTAAAAAATTATGATGAAGTTTGCTCATATGTAATTTCATCAACTATTAAGATAGAAGGTACTGTTGTATTAACACCGAAAAATAAACAACCTTTTGAAATAAAAGCTATATCTATATATTTAGAAGGAAATTCGAATCAAGATTATCCACTTCAAAAAAAGAGACATACTTTTGAATATTTAAGAAGTATAGGGCATTTGAGGCCGAGAACATATACTTTTTTATCTGTATTTAGAATAAGGAGTGTTGTATCCTATGCAATACACTTGTTTTTTAGGGAAAATGGATATGAATATATCAATTCTCCGATAATTACAGCAAGTGATTGTGAAGGTGCTGGAGAAATGTTTAAAGTAACAACACTTGATTTTAAAAATATACCTAGAGAAGATAATGGAGAAGTGGATTACTCTAAGGATTTTTTTGGTAAGATGGCTAATTTAACTGTTAGTGGGCAGCTAGAAGCTGAAATTATGGCTCTTGCCCTAGGGAAAGTATATACTTTTGGACCGACATTTAGAGCAGAGAATTCAAATACATCACGTCATGCTTCTGAGTTTTGGATGATTGAGCCTGAAGCTTCATTTGTTGACCTTTTTGGTGCTATGGACCTAGCTGAAAGCATGCTTAAATATGTAATTGAATTTGTATTAAGAGATTGTAAAGATGAAATTGAATTCTTAAATAATTTTGTGGAAAAAGGATTACTAGATAAATTAAATAAGCTTGTTAATGATAGATTTGATAGAATTACTTATACAGATGCTGTAGATATATTATTAAAGAGTGGTAAGAAATTTGAGTATAGAGTTGAATGGGGAATCGATCTACAGTCAGAACACGAAAGATACTTAACAGAAGAATATTTTAAGAGGCCTATATTTTTATATAATTATCCTAAATATATAAAAGCTTTTTATATGAGATTAAATGATGACAATAAGACTGTAGCTTCTTTTGATTGTTTAGTACCTGGAATTGGTGAAGTAATTGGAGGTAGTCAAAGAGAAGAAAGGTATGAGGTTTTAAAGAATAGAATAAATGAATTTGGTCTTAATGAAGAAGATTATTGGTGGTATTTAGATTTAAGGAAATATGGAGAAACTGTACATTCAGGATTTGGTCTTGGTCTCGAAAGACTTGTTATGTATTTGACTGGAATGAATAATATAAGAGATGTTATACCATTTCCGAGAACGCCCCAAAATGCAGAATTTTAAGAAAGATAGTTAAAGTTAACTATCTTTTTTTATATTATTGCAAATATTAACAATGTTAATTTATAATAGAATTAGTATTAACTTTGAGGTGTTTATTATGAATGTTTGTGCTATAATTCTAGCGGCGGGTAGGGGAAGTAGAATGAAGTCTACGCGTCATAAGGCTACTCATAAAATTTGTGGTAAGGAAATGATAAACATAATAATAGATAAATTAGAATTATGTGGAATTAAAGATATTAATGTGATTATAGGGGAACATAAAGAAAGTTTAGTTGATTCAATAGGTAATAGAAATGTGTCGTATTCTATTCAAGAGAAACAATTAGGAACTGCTGATGCCGTATTGTGTGCTGAAAAATTTTGGGGTAATAAATCTGGGGATGTTTTGGTTATTGCTTGTGATATGCCACTTATTAAAGAGGAGAATATTAAAAAGCTTATAGAAAGACATATAAGTGATGGTAATTCATCCACAATTATTACATCTGAATTGAGAAATCCTTTAAAATATGGAAGAGTAATCAGAGGGAAAAATGGAATTGAGCGTATTAAAGAGGCTAAAGATTGTTCCGAGTCAGAACTTATGATAAATGAAATTAATTCTAGTATATATTGCTTTAAAATAGATGATTTAAGAAATGACATAAGAAATATTGGTAAAATTAATAATCAGGGCGAATTTTATTTGACTGATATAATTGAGATATTTAGCAAGAGTGGTAAAAAAATAGGAAGTGTTAAGGTTGATGAAAATGAATTAGTTGGAGTGGATACTAGAAGACAGTTGTGGTTAGCTAATAGTATTTTAAGATCACAGATAAATGATAAACATATGGAAAATGGAGTCACAATCATAGATAGTGATTCTACTTATATAGATTCTGATGTTAGGATAGAGAGTGATGTAATTATACATGCAAATGTGTATTTAAAAGGGAATACTTTAGTAAAAGAAGGTAGTGAAATATATCCCAATACTAGGATATCTAATAGTTTTATTGGAAAAGATTGTATAATAGATGCTTCTATAATTTGTGATTCTAAGGTGGGTAATGGCACTAATATAGGCCCATTTGCTTATGTAAGGCCGGGATCATTAATAGGTGATAATGTTAAACTAGGGGATTTTGTAGAAATTAAAAATTCTGTAATTGGTAATAGAACAAAAATTCCACATTTATCTTATATTGGAGATTCAGAAGTTGGAGAGAGATGTAATTTGGGTTGTTCTACAATAACGGTTAATTATAATGGTAAGAATAAAAATAAAACTATTATAGGTAATGATTGCTTTATTGGTTGTAATTCAAATCTGATTGCACCTGTTGTTGTAGAGGAAAATTCTTATGTAGCAGCAGGGACTACTATCACAGAGAAAGTTAAATCAAATAGTTTAGCTATTGGTAGGTGTAAACAAGTTAATAAGGAGAATTGGGTGACAAATAAATTTAAGTAATTGGAGGAAACTTTTAAATGATAGAACAGATCAACAATATAAAAATAATTGCTGGTAATTCTAATCTTGAATTATCTAAAAATATAGCAACGTGCTTAAATACATCTCTTGTAAAATCTAAAGTTATGAATTTTAGTGATGGAGAAATAAATGTAGATATAAGTGAAACAATTAGAGGAGAGGATGTATTTGTTGTTCAATCTATTTGTGCAACAGATAAACTAACAGTAAACGATAGCTTAATGGAACTTTTGATAATAATAGATGCATTAAAGAGGGCATCTGCAGGGAGGATTACTGCAGTTATATCTTATTATGGATATGCTCGTCAAGATAGAAAGGCTAAATCAAGAGATCCAATAACAGCTAAATTAGTAGCAGATATCATAACTGTAGCTGGAGCTAATCGGGTTCTTACTATGGACTTACATGCTCCTCAAATACAAGGATATTTTAACATACCAGTTGACCATTTATTAGGATTACCTGTACTTACAAAGTATTATGATAAAAAAGAATTTAATGGTGATTTGGTTATAGTTTCTCCTGATGTAGGAAGTGTTAAAAGAGCACGTGGATTTGCTGAGAAATTAAGTGGAGATGTACCTATGGCTATTATAGATAAAAGAAGACCTATCCAAAATGTTTCAGAAGTATTATCTGTAATTGGGAAAGTTAAAGATAAGATAGCTATATTGGTTGATGATATGATAGATACTGCTGGTACTATTGTTAATGCTGCAAATAAACTTATGGAACTTGGAACAAAAGAAGTGTATGCTTGTTGTACTCATGGGGTATTTTCTGGTGATGCGGTAGAAAAAATAAATAATTCAGAAATAAAAGAATTAGTATTTTTAAATACTATTTCACAGTATTCATTGTGTGAACAAAATAGTAAATTTAAGATGTTATCAGTTGCACCGATATTTGCAGAAGCTATAAGAAGAATACATGATTGCAGGAGTTTAAGTCCTTTGTTTGGTAAATTTTAACTCTATATTTTAGTATATTTTTTCGAAATAATGGGAAACTATAAGGGAAATTAGTTGTATTTTTATGTTAAAAATATTAAATTTAACCAATAAATGTAATTATAGTTAGGAGAGTTTTTTATAATTTAGAATTTATATATAAATAATAAAAATGTTCACAAAATAAGGGAGTGTTAAGATGGACGGAAATGCAGTTAAGGTTCTAATAGTAGATGATGATGTTAACATATTAGAAGTTTTAAAAATGTATCTAGGTAACTCTGGTTATGATATAAGGTCTTGTAGTGATGGTAGAGAAGTCCAAGAAATTTTTCCAGATTATAAACCTAATTTGGTAATACTTGATATTATGATGCCTGTTTTAGATGGTACTGAGGTTTTAAAATGGATTAGAAGGGATTCAAGTGTTCCAATAATAATGCTTACAGCTAAAGGTGAATTGTTTGATAAATGTTTGGCTTTAGAACTTGGTGCTGATGACTATATGGTTAAACCATTTGAGCCTAAAGAATTGTTGGCTAGAATAAAGGCTGTAATGAGAAGATTTAATACCGATAACTATATAAGGGAGAGCCTTTTATTTACAGATTTGATCATAGATATAAACTCTTATACAGTTATTTTTAAAGGTAATGATATAAAAATGCCACCTAAAGAGTTTGAATTATTGCATTATTTAGCATCAAATAGAAATAAGGTTTTTACTAGAGAAAATTTGCTTTGTGAGGTTTGGGGATATGATTATCCAGGGGATTCTAGAACGGTTGATGTACATATAAAAAGACTGAGAGAGAAGTTAAATGGTGGAATGAATTGGCAAATAGAAACAGTTTGGGGTGTAGGATATAAATTTGAGGTGAAGTAGTGTCAAAACATAGTATTATTAATAAAATATTATTTTATTTTTTATCGGTAACAACTATTGTTTTTATGTTATTTTCCTTTTTAATTTATTCATTTTATGAATTAACACTAGTTGATCTATGTATGGATGATCTAGAAATTCAGTCAGATGTAATATCAGATTTAGCTCTTGAATATATAAATAATTCAACAATTGAAAATAGTAAATATTTATGGGAATATGTTGAGAAATTTAATAAATATTCAGGGGTTGATCTGATTTTATCAGATGCTATTGGGTATGTTTATTTAGTATCTAATTCAGTACATAAGAATCTGTTAGGTAAGCAAATAAATATTGAGAAAGATGTAATAACAAAAATTAGTGTATATGATTCTGATCTTCAAAAGAAAGTGTATAAACTTACTAAACCTTTGTATAATTCAAATATTTACAAAGGTTCTATTACTTTAATATTAGATGATGGCTATATATCTTTAAAATTATTGAATATTAAGGTATTTATGATTATTTTATATATTTTTCTCATGATTATTATTGGTGTTATTTACTATTTATTGTTAAGGAAGATATTAGTTAAACCTATAGAAATTATAAATAATACAGCTAAAAGATTTGCTTCAGGTGATGTGTGTAAGCGAGTATATATAAATTCTAAGGATGAGATTGGCGAATTATCAAATTCATTTAATTACATGGCAGAGTCATTAGATAAAATTGATTCGAATAGGAGGGAGTTTTTATCCAATGTATCTCATGAATTGAGAACACCTCTTACAACGATTATAGGATTTTTGAGTGGTATTTTAGATGGCATAATATCACCTAAGGATCATATTGAAAAGTTAACTATCGTATATGATGAGGTAAAAAGATTATCTAGACTTGTAAATGATTTATTAGATTTAACTGCTATAGAATCTGGTAAATTTACATTAAGACCAAGAGTAATAGAGTTAAATTCTCTCATAAAGTATACAGTTAAAAATTTTGAGCAGGAGATAGAGCAAAATGATATAGTTATGGAAGTATTTTTTGAACAAAATTCTATAAACGTTGTTGCTGATGAGGATAGACTTGTACAGGTTTTAAATAATTTAATTGCTAACGCTATTAAGTATTGTGATAATAAGAAACGAATAAATATTTCTACAAAAATAAAGAATAATAAAGCTGTAGTTAATATCTTTAATACAGCTAAACTTTTAAGTGAGGATGAATTTAATAATATCTGGGTAAGATTTTATAAAAATGATAAGTCTAGGACTAGAAGAGGGAGTACTGGCCTTGGGTTATCTATAGTTAGGAATATAATATCTCAGTTTAGAGAAGATATATGGGTTGAAAATAGGACTAAGGAACAAGGAGTTAGTTTTATTTTCACATTGCAATTATCTAGTTGATATTAATAAGTTCTATAAATTTTTATTTTAGGTAGGGGTTATTGTGTTTAATAGAGAAAATATGCGTAGAGATAAGGTCCACATAGTATTTAAGCAAAAAAGAATGATAAATGTAAATAAGATGTTGTGGGTTATTTTAGTAAATACAATAATTTCTTTTTTGTTTGGGATAATGGGAAGCGTTTTTGTGCATAATGTATTTTTTTCAGATATGTATGATAGTATACGATATGATAGGTTTGGAGACGAGTATGATTATAATATAGTGAGTGTTTTGAATAAAATAAATAAATCCATAGTTAGTGTAAATGCTTATATAAGGGATAGTGAAGATTTGTTTCAAAATAATTTAACAGGGATTATTTATTCTGAAGATGGATACATATTGACGAATTTTAGTGGTATTAAGAATGCTGATAGGATTTATGTGAAATTTCCGACTGCTCTTGATTTCATAAAGGAAGCGAAAGTTATTGGTTATGATAAAGAGTGTGATATTTGTTTGTTAAAAATAAATGGGAATGATTATACCAAGGGAGATTTAAAAGAAGATTTATCAGAAGTATCATATGGTTTAAATGTTATTTCTATAGGCAATTCTTTTGGAAAGGTTAATTCGTATTCTATTTATCCTGGAGTAGTTAGTGGTATAAATATACTTAAAGATGATTTAGATAGAGAAGTGAAGTTTATAAAAAGCAATTTTTGTACTAATATTTTAAATACAGGTGGACCTATATGTAATATAAATGGAGAAATAATTGGTATGAGTAGTTGTGCGTTAAATGAAAAATTCAAATTATCTGATTGTGAATCAACTTATATTTCATCAGGAGATGTTATAAAAATTGTGCAGGATATTATAAAGAGTGCAACTTAGTTTATTATTTGTTGCACTCTTATTTTGATGTTTAGGAGTTGGAGTTTAATGTTTTTAATTGTTGGGCTTGGTAACATTGGAAGTAGATATAATAATACTCGACATAATGTTGGATTTATTATGCTTGATAGAATTTGTGAAGATCTTAATATTAGTTTAGATAATGAAAATGATACATCATATTATGGTACTGGTATTATTTCAGGTAAGAATATCATGTGTATGAAACCAAAAACTTTTATGAATTTAAGTGGGAGTGCTGTGCTTGAAATTATTAATTACTTTAAAATAAGTATTGATGATTTGCTTGTTATTTATGATGATATATATTTAGATGTATCAAAGATTAGAATTAAGCAGAGAGGATCTCATGGTGGTCATAATGGCATAAAAGATATAATTAATAAGATAAATACTGATAAATTTAAAAGGATAAAGATAGGAATTGGAGAAAATAAAAATATTGATTTATCTAATTATGTGTTGTCTAAATTCACATATGATGAAATGCGTATGTTAGATAGTAAATATGAAGATATATCTACTTGTATTAGAATGATTATAGAAGGAAAATTAGTTGAGGCTATGAATTTGTTCAATTAAGTAATGGGCGGTGTTTTATGAAACTAGAAGGAATTAATAATAGAATTTTTAATTCTGAAAAATTTCAAAATATATTATTTTCAATAGAAAATAATAAGAATATTGATGTATGTGGACTTGTCGGTTCCACTAAGGCTAATATAATTTATGGTATATTTGAAAAAATTAATAGGAAAATTTTTGTAATATCAGCAAGCAATTATGAGGCTAAAGAAATGTATGAAAATATAAGAGTTTATACAGATAATTGCGTGTATTTTCAAGAAAGAGAAAATGTTTTTTATAATATAGAGGCGTTTTCAAGTGATTTAAAATTTGATAGAATTATAGCTTTCAGAGAGGTGTGTTCAACTGAGAATAAGATAATATGCACTTCTATAGAGAGCTTAATTTCATTATATATGAGTAACAATAGTAGGTTTATTAAATTAGATATTGATATTTATATAAATATGGAGTATGAATTTGAAAAGTTTATAAATGATATATTTTCTATTGGATATGAAAAAGTATATAAGGTTGAACAGAAGGGACAGTATGCTGTAAGAGGTGGAATTATAGACATTTTTCCTATAAACTTCTCATGTGCTTATAGAATCGAATTTTTTGGAGATACAATAGATAATATAAAGAGTTTTAATGTGACAACTCAAATGAGTATTGAATCTATTCAAAGTATTAAAATCATACAGTGTAAGGAATTTATTTTAAATGATGAAGAGAAAAGTAAGCTTTATGAAAATCTTGAGAAGGATTTTAGAGAACATATAACAGGGATAAATGATTTAGAGGTGAAAGAAAAATTAAGCACCAAGTTTAATTTTATATTGGATAAATTAAGAGAGGGTAATTTTTATGATGAATACAATATTATAATACCCTATTTACATAAATATCTTTCTGAATTTTTTGAATTTATGAGTAACTCTGTTGTACTTTTAGATGAGTATAAAAAATGTATGGAAACCTTAGATATAGTATATGATAGGTTTATTAGTAATTTTGATATGCTTCTTTTGAGAGGTGAGGTTTTACCAAATCAAATTAATCTTCTTATAGATAAAGATAAGTTAATATCAAAGGTTAATAAAATAAATAATTTATCATTTAATTTATTTAATTATTATAATAAAGATACTATTATTGAATTTAAAACTAAGAACATCATAAAAATGGATGGCAAAATAAGCGTTATATTAAATGAAATAAAGGATAAACTTAGCGAAGACTATTGCGTTATAATACTATCTTCATCTGAACCTAGATGTAAAAAATTAAAGGAATTATTGATTGAATATGGTATAGAGTCTACTTTATGTAATGATATTAACAATATTTGTAATGGTAAGGTTTTTATATCTCTTGGATATTTAAATGAAGGATATGATTTTTCAGATTTTAGTTTATATGTTATATGTGATCAGGAAATTTTTGGCTATGATCAACAAAGAAAACAGAGAAAGAGCTTCTCGTCATCTAAAAAAGGATTGACGAAAATAAGGAGTTTTTATGATCTTAAACCAGGTGATTATATAGTACATGTGAATCATGGAATTGGGGTATATAAAGGAATTAAGAAGATAGATTTTCAGGGAATTGAGAGAGATTATTTAGATATAGAGTATGATAAAAAAGATAAGTTATATGTTCCTATAGAACAGCTTGATTTGGTTCAAAAGTACATAGGTATTGAAGGTAAGAGTCCTAAAGTAAATAAATTAGGTGGAAGTGAATGGATTAAGATAAAGACAAAAACTAGGAGGTCCATTGATGAAATTGCATATAATTTAGTTAAATTGTATGCTAAGAGAAATATTTTAAAGGGATATGCTTATTCTAAAGATAGTACTTGGCAGTCTCAATTTGAGCAAGAATTCCCATACGTAGAAACACCAGATCAATTATTGGCTATAGAAGATATTAAAAAGGATATGGAGTCAGATAAACCTATGGATAGACTACTATGTGGTGACGTTGGATATGGGAAAACTGAGGTTGCCCTTAGAGCAATGTTTAAGGCTGTAGTTGATAAAAGACAGGTTGTATTTTTAGTACCAACAACGATTCTTGCAGATCAGCATTATAATAATATAAAGAAGAGGTTTGAAGGATTCCCATTTAACGTTGATGTTTTAAGTAGGTTTAGAACCACTAAACAGCAGAAGGAGACATTATCTAAATTAAAACTTGGAGAGATTGATATAATTGTAGGAACCCATAGACTTTTATCTAAAGATGTTCAATTTAAAAATTTAGGACTTTTAATTATAGATGAGGAACAAAGGTTTGGAGTTAAACATAAAGAAAAGATAAAAGAGATGAAAGAGAGTATTGATGTTCTTAGTTTAAGTGCAACACCTATACCTAGAACACTTCATATGTCAATGGTTGGTGTACGCGATATTAGTGTAATAGATACTCCACCCGAAGATAGATACCCAGTTCAAACTTTTGTTGTTGAATATAGTGATCAATTAGTAAGAGGAGCTATTATGAAAGAAATTTCACGATGTGGACAAGGATTTTTCTTGTATAATAGTGTTGAAAACATAGATAAAATGAATATTTATCTTCAAAATTTGGTTCCTGAATGTAGATTTTCTGTTATTCATGGTCAAATGGGCGAAAGAGAAATAGAAGATATATTAATAAAATTTTTAAATAAGGATATAGATTTTCTTGTCTGTACAACTATAATTGAAACAGGGATTGATATAAAAAATGCTAATACTATAATTATACATAATGCAGATAAATTTGGTTTATCTCAGTTATATCAACTAAGAGGTAGAGTTGGTAGAAGTAATAAAGTAGCATATGCATATCTAACTTATAAAAAAGATAGAGTTTTAAGTGAAGTTGCAGAGAAGAGATTAAAGACGCTCAAGGATTTTACAGAACTTGGATCTGGGTTTAAAGTAGCAATGAAAGATTTGGAAATTAGGGGATCTGGGAATTTAATTGGTGAGTCTCAACATGGCCAAATGAGTGTTGTTGGGTATGATCTTTATTGTAAGATGCTTGAGGATGCTATAAAGATGCTTCAGGGAGAAGTTACTTGTGTAGAAGTAAATACAGTTGTTGATATAAAGATTGATGTCTATATAAAAGATAATTACATAGAAGATGAAATGCAAAAACTTGAAATATATAAAAAAATATCGTGTATTGAGGATAAAAAGGATATATCATATATAAAAGAGGAACTTATGGATAGGTTTTCTGTAATACCTTTTGAGATCGATAATTTAATAAAGATATCATATATAAGAGCTCTAGGGAAGAAATTGGGTTTTTCTCAAATAAAAGAAATAGGCGATAAGATTTTATTTGAGTATAAGAGCAAAGATTTTTTAGATGATTATGGATTTAATTATATATGTAATAATTATCAAGGTAAGGTAACATTTAATTTGGGTGATAAGCCTTGTTTTTATTATAAAATTGATTGTGACGATAAGAGTGTTATGATTGATGAATTTATAAAATTGTTAGAAAATTTAATAAAAGATGTTAAAAAACAATAAAGCTTAATAACTGGGAGGATATTTTAAAATGAAATTTAACAAAATATTAAGTAGGGTTTGTATATCATTATCGATTCTTTTTACAGTTTCTTCTTGTAGTACTATTGAAAAAACAGAAGAGGCTATAAGAAAGGAAGTTTTGGCAACTTATGAAGGGAGAAAGATAACTAGAGGGGAGGTTGAGGATTACTTTGCAGGATTTCATAATGCTTTAGTTCAAAGATATGGAGAAAATTATAAAAATGATGCTGGATATTTGAATGATCAATTGAAAGCTTTTGCAGAGAATTATTCTCAAAATTCTATTTTAATAGAAGAGTTTGATAAAAGAGGGCTTATCTCTGAAGAAGAGATAAATAATAAGGTAGAGGAGTCATTACACGCAGTTAAGGATTTATTTATAGATGAAGAGAATGGTGTGGATGATGGGCACGGTCATAAAATAGATCAAGAACGATTTAATAAAGCATTGAATGAAGCTTTTTATGTAGATGAGGAAGATTATAAAAATAAACAGAGGGACATAATAAAGATAAATGCTTTAGTTGATGATCTTATAAAGGATGTTAGTGTCACTGAAGAGGAATTAAATAAATATTATGAAGATAATAAAGATACTAAATACATAACACGTCCTGGAGCTATTATGTATCATATTTTAGTTGACACAGAAGAAGAGGCACTAAAAGTTAAAGAAAGACTTAATAATGGAGAGAAATATGAAGATATAGCAAAAGAATTAAACAAGGATGCAACTAGTCAAACAGGTGGAAGTTTAGGATTTGTTGAGTATGATAATACTAATTATGATGCTGATTTTTTAGCTGGCGCAAAGAATTTAAAAGAGGGTGAAATATCAGACCCTGTTAAAACTCAGTTTGGTTATCATATAATAAAAGTTACAGATGTTAGAACTGAGGATCAATATACTGATTTTGAATCTGTGAAATCTGAAATAGAAGAGACGTTATTATATGAGAAAAAGAATAAGGCTGTTACTGAGTTTTCTGAGAATTTATTTAAAGAGAAGAAACTTAAGGTAAAATAATCTTAATGCTTCGATAATCTTAGGAGGAATTATAATATGAAATTTAGAAAGATTACATCATTAGTTTTAGCTCCAATAGTAACAATATGTTTTTTATATTCTTGTATTGGTGGGGGTACACCGAAAGATGAAAATATTGTTGCAAGAATAAAGAAAGAGGATATTACCAAAACAGAAGTAGATGAATACTATAGTGGGCTTAAAAATGGATTTATAACTCAATATGGAGAAAATTATAAGGAATCTGAAGATTTTAAAAATGTATATTTAGATTTAGTTGAACAGTATGTAGAACAAAAAGCATTAGTTCAATATGCAAAGGATGAATCATTAGTTGATGATGCTGAGATACAAGAGAAAGTAGACGAAGAATTTGAAAATATGAAGAGCATTTTCGGAAGTGATGAGGCATTTGAAACGGCTATAATAAATAGTAGATTTAAAGATGAAGAAGATTATAAAAATAAGCTTAAAATATCACTTATTATAGAAGAACTTATAAATAAAGAGACTGATAATTTGAAAATATCATCAAGTGAAATAAAACAGTATTATAATGACAATAAGACTAAATTTGTAAAGGGTCCAGGGGCAGATGTATACCATATATTTGTAGCAGATGAAGACACTGCTAATACTGTATTAGAAAAACTAAATGATGGAGAAGATTTTGGTAAACTTGCAAGAACTTATAGCCAAGATGGAAGTGCTAATGTTGATGGATATTTAGGTTACCAAGAGTTTGATAATTCACAACTTGTAAAAGAGTTTATGGATGAAGTAAAGGATATGAAAGAAGGCGAAATTCGAGGACCTGTTAAGACTCAATTTGGATATCACATTATAAAAGTTGAAAATATTAATTCTAAAGAATGGACTCAAGATTTAGATAGAGTTTCTAAAGATATAGAAGATACATTAAAGAGTGATAAAATAAATGAAACAATAAATTCTTTGTTTACAAAGGTAAAGGAAAAATATGATGTAAAGATATATACAGAGAATATAACTGGTAAAAAAGAGTAGTATTACTACTCTTTTTTTCTATGTTATGTATAAAATAACAGAAATGATAAATAATAAGTATGTCAAGTAAGTTATCTGTGAATTTGAGGAGGAAAAGAATTAATGAAAGCAACTGGAATTGTTAGAAGAATAGATGATTTAGGGAGAGTTGTAATACCTAAAGAAATAAGAAAGACTCTAAGAATAAGAGAGGGTGACCCACTCGAAATATTTACTGATAGAGATGGTGGGGTTATATTAAAGAAGTACTCTCCAATAGAAGAATTGAGTGATTTTTCAAAAGAATATGCAGAGTCACTTCAACAGGCCATAGGTAATATAGTTTTAATTTCTGATAAAGATGAATTCATATCGGTTTGTGGTATATCTAAAAAAGAGTATTTAGATAAGAAAATAAGTCCGGAGCTTGAGAAAGTATTAGAGAATAGAAAAACGTTGTGTATAACAAATCAAGAAGAATTTTTACCATTATGCATTGATGAGAATTTAGAGAATAAATACTCTTCTCAAATAATTTCACCAATTGTTGCAGAAGGAGATACAATAGGTTCTGTAATAATATTATCAAAAGAGGGTGACGATAAGCTTGGGATAGTTGAGCAAAAGCTTGCTGAAACAGCTGCATCATTTTTAGGGAAGCAAATGGAATAAATTTTACATATTGAGAAGCTATGATTTCATAGCTTTTTAATTTTTTTATTTAGTAATATTTTTTATATTATTAAATAATAATTAAGTGTATTATCATTTATTGTTTGGGGGATTTATGAAAAATAAGATAATAAAAGGAACACTTATACTTAGTGTAAGCAGTATAATTGCAAAATTTTTGGGGATATTTTTCAGATGGCCTCTTGTTATGCTTATAGGTGATGAAGGAATTGGGTACTATCAAATGACATATCCATTATACATGTTTTTTATTGGTATTGTGTCAGGAATGCCTATTGCTGTTTCAAAATTTGTATCTGAGAGATCTGCATATGGAGATAAGGAATCTATAGTAAGTATAATAAAAGCTTCTCTTAGGATTATGATATTTTTAGGAGTAGGTACAAGCATTATCTTGTTAGTATTTTCAAATCCGATAATAAATTTACTCAAATGGGATAGTAAGGTTTATCTTTGTTTCATTGGAATATCTATAGCACCTATTAGTGTATGTCTTTTGGGTGTTTTTCGGGGAGTATTTCAGGGAATGGAGAATATGGTTCCAACAGGGATTTCTCAAATAATTGAACAAATTATAAGAGTTGTGGTTGGAGTATCGCTTGCTTACCTGCTTTTATATAAGGGCATACACTATGCAGCTGGAGGCGCATCTTTTGGTGCTGTAATAGGTGGAATAATAGCAACGGTATTTATTGTTATTATGTATTTGAAATTTAGTATAAAATATTTTGATGGCATAAATAGAAAAAATATAAATGGTAGGAAATATGTAGGTAAGATATTAAAAATAGCAATACCATTATCTCTTGGGGCTACAGTATCAACAATAATGGTTTTGATAGATTCGATTTTAGTCCCTCAAATGCTTTTGAATGCTGGATATACTAATAGAGAGGCCACGGTATTATATGGACAGTTAACTGGTAAGGTTTCTGTTATTATAAATGTTCCTCTTGCACTTGCGGTTGCTTTAGGAACATCTGTGATACCAACGTTATCTAGACTTTTTGTTTTAAATAAAATGGAAGAGTTTAAAGATAAGGTTATTATGTGTTTTAAATTGTCAAGCTATATAGCATTTCCTTGTTTTATATCTATGTATTTTTTAGCATATCCTATAATGAATGTGATATTTCCAAACAATACAGATGGATACAATATATTGAGATATGCAGCAGTTAGTATACCCTTTATAATTTTTTCTCAAGTATCAATATCTATACTTCAAAGTACAAATAATTATATAAGACCAGTTATTAATCTTTTGATAGGGTGTTTTATTAAAGTCATAGTGACCTTAATTTTAACTGGAAACTCTGAATTTAATATATATGGTGCAGTTTTAGCTACAATATTTTCATACATATTAACAAGTTATTTGAATTTTAGTGCAATTAAGAAAAAATTAAATATAAATTTGAATATATTGGATATAATAATAACACCTCTATTTTCTTCTCTTTTAATGATAATAATAGCATTATTATCATTTGATTATTTTTATAAGATGTCTGGGAGTACAGTGTTAAGTATTTTTATATGTGGGATAATTGGAGGTATTATATACATTTTGAGTCTTGTTTTATTTAAAATGAGAGAGTTAAGTAGTATATTTACATCTATTAAATAAGTGTGTAGTATGGAAATATAATACTTAGAAATAATGTTGTTGAATAATATTTTTAGTTATGATAACATTAACACAGAAAAATAAATTTAGTATTACATAGTAGTTTTAATTAGTTATAGTTTATTGTATAACGAATTAACAACTCAATCTAAGGAGGATATAGGATTGAATAAAGCTGAATTGGTTGCTAGTATAGCGCAGAAGAGTGAACTTAGTAAAAAAGATGCTGAAGCTGCTCTAAATGCATTTATAAAGAGTGTTTTTGAAGCGTTAGAAAATGCAGACAAAGTTCAATTAGTAGGCTTTGGAACTTTCGAAATTAGGGAGAGAGCTGAGAGAGAAGGAAGAAATCCTCAAAACAATGAACCAATAAAGATTCCTGCAGCCAAGGTTCCGGTATTTAAAGCAGGTAAAGAATTCAAAGATAGAGTTAATAAATAGAGATCCGAGTTTTTTCTCGGATCTTTATTTATAGGAGGAGATAATATGAGATTAGATAAATTTTTAAAAGTAACTAGGATAATAAAGAGAAGGACTGTTGCAAAGGATGCATGTGATTCAGATAAGGTTTTAATAAATGGGAAATTATCAAAGCCATCATCTAAGGTTAATGTTGGTGATGTTTTGGAAATAATTTTTGGAAATAATAATTTTAAGATAGAGATTTTAGATATAAAGGAAAATGTAAGAAAGGATGAAGCTGAAAAAATGTATAGAATTATATAATTTATTAATGTAATACTTACCAATTAATATTCATATTAATTTAATGAAGAATATTAATTGGAGGTAATTATGGAATATAAAAAAGATAATACTACAGAATTAATAAAGAAGAGTAATATATTACTTGAGAATAGAAAAAATATAAGTATAACTGGAGTATTTGAAGTTTTATCTTTTGATGAAGAAAAGGTAACTCTAAATACTGTTCTAAAGAAACTAGAAATTATAGGGAATAATCTTAAGATTAGTAAGTTAGATTTAAAAAATGGGGAAATTAGTATTACAGGTAACATTAATGAGTGTAAGTATTTAGATGATAAGAAGTTTAAAGGTGATAAGAATAAGTTAGGTATAGTTAAAAAAATACTGGGTAAGAATAAATGATTAACCTAGATATACAGATATTGATTTTGTTTTATAGTTTTATATCTGGAGTTATATTTGGAATAGGGTTTGATATATATAGAGTGTTATTTAGAGATGTATATTATAAAGTTTTTAGAATTATAATTGATCATATATATTGGATGGTTGTGGGGGTATTAGTGTTTATATTTTTATTGAACACACAGTATGCTATACTATCGTTTTATACTTATTTTTATATATTATTAGGTATTATATTTTATACAAAGTGTATATCTATATTTATATATAGGATAATCAATAATTTAGTAGGTTTCCTTTTGGAAATAATTAGATATATATTTAAAAATTTAATATATATTATTTCAAGAGTTGTAAATAAAAAAAATTATTAGAATATATTGAAAAAAAACTAAATTGTATTAAAATATTTATGTATTGAAAATTTAATTTACAAAGAGGTTATTTTGGTTAAACAAAGGAAACGTATTTTTTTTATTAGGAATATTGTGATTTTGGTCATATTAATTTATAGTTTGATCACTCTGTTTAAAAATGATTTTGATCGATATAATGTAGAAGTTGAATTTATGAAGTATCAGGATAAACTAGAGGATATAACCTGGGAAATTCAATTATTAAAAGATGAATTAAATTTATCAAATACTAAGGAATACTTAGAGGTTTTAGTTAGAGATAGACTAGGTTATGTATTTGAGGGAGAAAAATCTATAATTAATATAGTTAAGTAGAATATTAGATTATTTTAAGGAGGAATAAAATTAATATGGCTTTAGTCATAGGGAACATATACGAAGGAAAGGTTGTTAACATAACTAACTTCGGTGCTTTTGTAGATATTAATGGAGAAACGGGGCTTGTACATATATCAGAGGTTTCGAATAAATATATAAAGGATATAAGAGATTATTTAAAGGATAAGTTAGATGTTAGGGTAAAGGTTTTATCTATAGATGATTCTGGTAAAATTAGTTTATCTTTAAAACAAGCAGAAGGTAATTCATTAAATGTGGGCAATAATAACTATAAAAAAAATAATGATAGAATACATGCTACTCCAAAAAGTAATGCATCAAATTTTGAGGATATTTTATCTAAATATTTAAAAGATAGTGAGGAAAGGATGCAAGATTTTAGAAAGAACCAAGATTCTAAACAAAGAGGATATAATAAAAGAAATTTTGGATAAAAATATATTAAAAAAGTATTGACATATAATTTAAAAAGATATATACTAACAAAGTAGAAAATAACAATTTAATAAATAAGCTGAAGTGGCGAAACTGGCAGACGCACAGGACTTAAAATCCTGCGGTACTAAAATACCGTACCGGTTCGAGTCCGGTCTTCAGCACCATATTATTGCGGGGTGGAGCAGTTGGTAGCTCGTCGGGCTCATAACCCGAAGGTCGCAGGTTCGAGTCCTGCCCCCGCAACCATTTTGGCGGAATAGCTCAGTTGGCTAGAGCAATCGGTTCATACCCGGTGTGTCGTAGGTTCGAGTCCTATTTCCGCTACCATTATCGAATATTTAAGAGCAACCATTCTTGGTTGTTCTTTTTTAGTTTTTTATGGAATTACTTAACATTAAATTAATATGTTTTTTTGTAAATAAGTGATATAATTATTTACAAAAATTGGAATTATTTTAAAGGTGAAGTAATGATTTATAATGGAAAACTATTCAATAATAATGGAGAAAATTATTATGAAAAGCTGAGTAATTTATTGGATATTAAGAAACTTTTAATATATGCTCTGATTGCATTATTATTAAGTCGTATAAACATACTATTTTATATAGCTCCTATTGGTATAGCATTTACTGCTATTATCATGTTTAAAAATAATAAGGTTTTAACTGTTCTTGTAGGTATTTTTAGTATATTGGGATATTTTAGTATAAGATCAAATTTTGATTCTTTTGATTTATATATAATAATAAATATGATTCTGATATTTTTAGGAATATTTTTTAACATTAAAAAGAAACACAGATTATTTATATTGCTTTTAATTTGTTTGATAAGTTATATATATAAATATTTTTATGTGAGGTTTTCTATATATCCTACCTTATTTTCTATTACTATAGAGGTTGGGATTATTTATGTACTATATTATGTTTTCGACATATTTATTAAGAGTATAAGTTATTTTAATACTAATTATATATTTAAAAAAGAAGATATAATATGTTTGGTAATAACTACATGTTTAATTCTTTGTGGTATTAATGGGTTTAAAATTTTTAACCTTGATTTATCAAATATATTAATTGTGTTATTTGTATTTATGATGTCTTACATAAATGGAATGTCAGTTGGAGTTATATGTGCTGTATTTTCTGGGAGTATAATGGGATTTATTTATGGAAATTTTACAGAGTATATAGCTATATATAGTGTGATTGCAACTGTATCTTCGTTTTTATCTTTATCATCAAGGTTTACTGTATCTGTTATTTCTATAGTGTGTGTATTAATATTAAAATTATCTAATATGTCATCTATGGATATTGGAAGTAATTTATTTTTAATAGAGATATTTATAGGATCAGTGATATTTGATGTTGTTCCTAAAAGTTATTTGATGAAGATAACCATGTATTTTAATGAAGAATATAAAAAGGAATTTTATACAAATAAGAGATTATTTAATACTCTTGATATGAGAATACAAAAGATAAATGAGTTTAATGATATAATTAAGGAATTGTCAGATATGATAGTATCTAATGTCAATTTCAAATATAAAATTTTAGATAAGAAAATATATATTGAAATACTTGCAGAAAGTGTTTGTGGAGAATGTAGTAATGTTAATAAATGTTGGAAAGTTAATTTTAATAAAGTTAGAACAGAGATGCTTTTAAGTCTTGATAATTTTATACAGGGTGATAAAAGTTTAACAGAATATATAGATGGTTTATGTATAAGGAAAGATAAATTCAAAAATGAGTTATATAAGATTTCTAATTTTTATAATATACAGAAGGTTTATGAAGAAAGGATTTATGAAGCTCAAGATATGTTGTCTTATGAATTAAAAAATCTTCACAATATAATTAATCAGAGTATTAAAGAGGTTAAAAAAGACATTGTAATAAAGGTTAATTATGAAAAGAGTCTTATAAGTAAATTTAATAAATTTAACATAAAATATTTTGATATTATTTGTTACGAAGAAAGCGAACGATTAAAAGTTAAGATAATTCTTCCTTATAATATATTTATAGAGTATAAAAATGATTTGTTAGATATTATAAATATTGCTTTAGATAGAGAGATGATTATACAAGATGAACCATCTAAATATATAAATTCTAATGATGAAATAATTGTTACATATGTTGAGAAGTATTGTTATAATGTTGTATCTCATTGCCTTCAATTATCTAAAAAAGATAAAAATGGAGATAGTTATATTTGTACTAATAGTATTAATGATGATTATTTAATTATATTGAGTGATGGGATAGGATCTGGAATTGAGGCTTATAATAAAAGTAAGTTTACAGTTGATTTAATATATAAATTTGTAAGGACAAGTTTATCTCTTTCATCTTGTATTAAAGAAATAATATCAATAATTTCCCTTAAATTTTTTAGAGATGAGGCAATATCTACTATAGATTTTGCTAGAATTGATTTGTATACAGGGAAAATGAATTATTTAAAATTTTCATCTATTATTACATATATAAAAAGGAATAATGAGGTATTTATATTAGGAAATGAAAGGGATTTAAATGATAACTCTTTAGATGATGATATAAGAATATTAAGCTCTGAATTTGATCTTGAGTGCGGAGATATTTTAGTTCATTTAACAGATGGACTTATTCATTTTAAGGATTTATCAAATAAAGCGTGGCTATATACATTTCTTAAGAGATGTGATGTATCATCTCCTGATAAATTATGTGAAGAGATTTTAAGAGAATTTAAAATATTAAATTCAGGATCTTTTCAAGATGATGTTAGTGTAATAGTATCTAAAGTATACAAAAATTAAATTAAAAATAAGAGCCCTTTTATTAAATATAAAAGGGCTTTTGATTTTTTTTTGAAAAATCCTTATAATTAGATTAAATTGCATATTTGGAGAAATTTTATGGATGATACTATAAAGAAAATTAAGAATTTTATTATCTCAAATGATTTAATTTCCTATGGGGAAATTGTGGGATGCGCTTTATCTGGTGGAGCCGATTCTGTTTTTATGACATATGTTTTGAATAAATTATCTTTATCTTTAGGATTTAAGATTTTAGCAATTCATGTAAATCACATGTTAAGAGGGAACGATTCATATTTAGATGAGAAGTTCTCTGAAAATTTTTGTATAAAAAATAATATTGAGTTTAAATCATTTAGAGTTGATGTTTTAAAATACAGTAATGAACGAAAGATATCTGTAGAGATGGGAGGGAGGGAAACTAGATATAATATATTTTCCAATTTGAAAAATAAAGGTATCATAACAAAATGTGCTTTAGCACATCACGCTGATGATGATGTTGAGACTATTATTATGAGAATTTTTAATGGTACTGGAATAGAAGGAATAGAGGGAATAAAAGTAAAAAGAGATGGTTTTTATATAAGACCTATATTGTGTTTAAGTAGATTAAATGATATAGAGAGGTATTTAAATAACAATAATATAGAGTTCATAATAGATAAGAGTAATTTGTCTGAAGATTATTTAAGAAATAAAATTAGACTATCGCTTATTCCAAAAATAAATGAAAGTTTCTCTAAGGATATATCTAAAAATATTTTAACCTTAAAAGAAATCTCGAGCTATGACAATGAATATTTTTCAGATATTGTAAAACGTTTTATAGATAAATACGTAAGTATTGATTGTGATTGTATAACTATACAAAAAAATGTATTTACATTACATAAATCTATTTTATATAGACTTATTAGACAATGTATTTTTATGTTTTGTGGACATATTAATAATGTAAGTTTTAAACATATAAAGTACATAGAAGATTTATCAATTAAAAATGTATATAAGATCATACAGATTAAGAAAAATTTATTTGTTGTAAATTATAATAAATGTATAAAAATTTTAAGTAAAGCTCCAAACATTTTGGATGTTGAATATTCATTTTTAGAATTAATTGATAGAAATGATATATTAAAACTTAAACTTGGAGAAGTGAATTTCATAGAGCGAAATGTTAAGTTTTTAGGTTCAAAGTTAAGAATTAGCTTTAAAGTATTAGAGAATCAAAATTGCAACTTAGATTTTACTTTAAATTATGAAAAATATTTCTCTATAGATGATTTGAAAGAATCTATAGCTATTAGGAATAAGAAGATAGGAGATTTATTTAAACCTTTTGGGATGGACAGGGACAAAAAATTAAAAGATTTTTTTATAAATGAGAAGGTTTTTAATAGGAGTTGTATACCTTTAATTTGCTTTGATAATACAATTGTTTGGGTGGTTGGAGTTAGAAATAGTAATGATTATAAGGTAATGCCTGATAGTAAAAAATTATTGAAAATAAAATTAGATTTTATAGAGGAGAATATTTATGATAAATAATGATATTAAAAATATATTAATAAGTAAGGAACAAATTCAAGGTAAGGTTAAATTATTGGGAGAAGAAATAAGTAGAGATTATAAAGATAGAGAGTTACTCCTTGTGTGTATATTAAAGGGGTCTTTGATGTTTATGGCTGATCTCATGAAATATATAAATACATATGTTGAAATTGATTTTATGGGTGTATCGTCTTATGGTAATTCAATTATTAGTTCAGGACAAGTTAGAATAATGAAAGATTTAGATATGTCTGTTGAGGGAAAGGATATATTAATTGTTGAGGATATTATAGATACGGGAATAACGCTAAATTATATTTGTAATTATATAAAAGGCAAGGGTGCTAAAAGTGTTGAAATAATAACGTTATTGGATAAGCCTAGTGGTAGAAAGGTAAATATAGATGCTAAATATAAAGGATTTAAAGTTGGAAATGAATTTGTAGTTGGATATGGGCTTGATTATGCTGAAAAATATAGAAATTTATCATACATAGGTGTGCTTGATGAGAGTGTGTATAAATAAATTTAAAATTGGTAATATTTTATATTGGAATGATTAGTAAATAAGAAGATATCTAAAAATAAAATAACTTGATAAATAATAAAACAACTGACTTGTTTAATAAAAATTGGTGTGATAAAATTTTATAGTATTTATTTTGATAAAGGGAGGGGGGTTAAAATAATGAAGAAAAGCTTTTCGAATATAACAACTTGGATTGTAATAGTTGTTATGATTTTTATAGTTGGACTTTTTTATTTTGAATCTACAAGGACAGATAAAACTATACCATATAGTAAGTTTGAACAGTATTGGATAAATGATGAAGTACAAAGTATAAAAATAAGAGAAGGAAGTTTGGCTATAGAGGGTAGCCTTAAAAACAGAGAGCAATTTGTTACTGTTGTACCTCAAAATAGATTAAATTTATTATTTGATAAATATCCGAAAAATGGAGAAGTAGTTGAATTATACGAAGAACAAAGCAATGTTTTTGCTTGGCTTCAATTTGTTCCGTCTTTAATAATTATTGTAATGTCCCTTGGTTTGTGGTTTTTATTTATGCAACAATCCCAAGGTGGAGGAAGCGGACGAGGAGTTATGAATTTTGGTAAGAGTAGGGCTAAAATGGCTACTCAAGATACTAAAAAGATAACTTTTAAAGAGGTTGCTGGTGCTAAAGAAGAAAAAGAGGAGCTTGAAGAAATTGTAGATTTCTTAAGAGAACCTAGGAAGTATATAGAAATGGGAGCAAGGATTCCTAAAGGTGTGTTGTTATTTGGACCACCTGGAACTGGTAAGACCCTTCTTGCAAAAGCTGTTGCTGGTGAAGCAGGAGTACCGTTTTTCAGTATATCTGGTTCAGACTTTGTTGAGATGTTTGTTGGTGTAGGTGCATCAAGAGTTAGAGATTTATTTAATGAAGCTAAGAAAAATTCTCCATGTATTATATTTATAGATGAGATTGATGCTGTAGGTAGACATAGAGGAGCAGGTCTTGGTGGAGGACATGATGAAAGAGAGCAAACTTTGAATCAGTTACTTGTAGAAATGGATGGATTTGGAGTAAATGAGGGAATAATAATAATTGCAGCAACAAATAGACCTGATATATTAGATCCTGCATTATTAAGACCAGGAAGATTTGATAGACAAATAATAGTTGGAGCACCTGATGTTAAGGGTAGAGAAGAAATACTTAAGATACATGTTAAAAATAAACCTTTATCAGAGGAAATTAAATTAGATGTACTTGCTAAAAGAACTCCTGGATTTACTGGAGCTGATCTTGAAAATTTAACTAATGAAGCATCTTTATTAGCAGTTAGACGTGGCAAGAAATTTATAACTATGAATGAAATGGAAGAAGCTATAACTAGGGTATTAGCTGGTCCTGAGAAGAAAAGTAAGATTAGGACTGAGAAAACTAATAAGCTTACAGCTTATCATGAAGCTGGTCATGCGGTTGTATCTAGATTGTTAGATAAATATGATAAAGTTCATGAGATAAGTATTATACCAAGAGGTATGGCAGGTGGATACACTATGCATTTACCTGATGAGGATAAGGATTATATTTCTAAGTCTGACCTTGAGAAAGATATGATATCACTTTTAGGTGGTCGTGTTGCCGAGAAATTAGTTCTAGGCGATATAAGCACAGGAGCTAAAAATGATATTGATAGAGTTAGTAACATCGCAAGAAAAATGGTTATGGAATATGGTATGAGTGAAGAAATTGGAACTATTTCTTTTGGAGGAGATAATGAAGTATTTTTGGGAAGAGATTTCACAAAGAGTAGAAATTTTTCAGAAGAGCTAGGATCTAAAATTGATAAAGAAATTAAAAAAATAGTAGATAAAGCGTATAATAAAACTCAAACGCTTTTGTCAGAGAACATATCAAAACTTCATGCAGTTGCCAAGGCTCTAATAGAGAAAGAAAAGCTTGATGGTGAAGAGTTTGAAGAATTATTCAAAAACTCTTAAAAGTAAGTCTTAGATTTTATCTAAGACTTTTTTATTTATGTTTATAAGGAGAAAATTAAACGATGGTATATGATGAATTTAAAAGTAGATTTATTTTATCTCCGATGGCAGGTGTAAATAATATTGCTTTTCGTGAGATGTGTGTAAAGTATCATGATGGGATAAATTTTACAGAAATGGTGAGTTCAACGGCACTTTATTATAAAAGTGATAAAACTGAGAAAATATTTGAAAAGGGTGACTTGGAAGAGAAAGTTGGAGTTCAGATATTTGGGAGTAATCCTGAGCATTTAGTACATGCAGGTGAAATTATATCAAGTCTTGATTATGTAAAAATATTAGATGTTAATATGGGATGTCCTGCCTCAAAGATAATTAAAAACGGTGATGGGTCTGCTCTTACGCTCGATCTCAAGAAAGTTGATGAGATAACATATAAATTGAGAAGTGCAGTAAAGAAGCCATTATCGGTTAAGATAAGGATTGGATATTATGAAAATAAGATAAATTGTTATGATGTTATAAAAGTACTTGAATGTAATGATATTGATTTTATAACAATACATGGTAGATATACAAAGCAGATGTATAAAGGGAAGGCAGATTGGGATGTTATAAGAGAAGCTAATAAGATGGTTAAAACTCCTATCATTGCAAATGGTGATATATTTAATTGTAATGATGGATTTGATATTTTAGATCATACTGGATGTAGATTTGCAGCTGTTGCCCGTGGATCTCATGGTAGGCCTTGGATATTTGAAGATTTAAATAATTATTTAAATTCGAAGCTTGAAGGTAAGAAGTATATTCCTAAAGTAAGAACACATGAATTTATTGTTAGCGATTTAATTGAACATTATAATAAAGCTTTAAAATATGAAGAGGAGAGAGTGGCAGTGTTTGGGATGCGTAAGCAAATAGGTTGGTATCTTAAAGGACTTCACGGAGCGACTGAACTTAAAAGTGAGATATTTAAAATGACTGATCCTAATAAAATATTAAATTTGTTGGAAGAATATAAGAATATAGCTTGATTACATTGACACACAAACTAATATTATTTTATAATTATCAAATAGTTTTTTATTAGTAATTTTTTATTAAAGGAGAAGATTGTATTTATGAGTGATAAGAAATATCTAATTACTAATGATGGTTTGCGCAAATTAGAGGAAGAGCTTGAATATCTAAAAACTATTAAAAGAAAAGAAGTTACAGAAAAGATTAAGGTTGCTCGTGGATATGGTGATTTAAGTGAGAATTCAGAATATGATGAGGCTAAGAATGAACAAGCTTTCGTTGAAGGAAGAATTGCTGAGATAGAAAATAAACTTAAAAATATTGAACTTATAGATGAAAGTGAGATTTCAACAGATGTCGTATCTATTGGATCTGTAGTTACACTTTATGATTTTGAATTTGAAGAGGAAGTTACATATACAATAGTTGGGTCGGCTGAGACCAATACTTTTGAAAATAAGATATCAAATGAGTCGCCTGTTGGTGCAGAGATTATAGGAAGGAAAGTAGATGAAGAATTTATAGTTAATACTCCAGGTGGAAACTGCAAGTATAAGATTGTTAAAATACAGAGGAAGTAGATAATTTAAGGGGAGTACGAATATGGAATTTAATGAACAAGAGATAATACGCCGTAATAAACTCAGTGATCTTCAAGAAAAAGGAATGGATCCATTTAATGTTTATAAGGTAGATGTTTCAGATTATTCTAAGAATATAATTGATAATTATTTAGATTATGAAGGTAAGATTGTAAAGCTTGCTGGAAGAATTATGACTAAGAGAGGACAAGGAAAGGCAGGATTTATAACTATACAGGATACATTAGGGCAGATTCAAATTTTTATTAAAGTAGATATAGTGGGTAAAGAGACGTTAGATAGCGTTTTTTCTTATGATATAGGTGATATCATATGGGTTGAAGGTGAAGTGTTTAAAACTAAAGTTGGAGAAGTTACTATAAGAGTTTTAAAGATTGATTTGATATCAAAATCTCTAAGAGTTCTTCCAGAGAAGTTTCACGGTATAACAGATCCGGATTTAAGATATAGACACAGAGAAATAGATATAATAATGAATAGGGATGTTAAAGATGTTTTTTTAAAGAGAAGCAAGATAATATCTGAGATACGGTTGTTTTTAGATAATAGAGGGTATTTAGAGGCTGAAACTCCAATACTTTCCTTAATTGCAGGAGGTGCTGCGGCGCGTCCGTTTTTAACTCATCATAATACGCTTAATATGGATATGTATTTGAGAATTGCAACAGAACTTTATTTAAAAAGGCTTATAGTTTCTGGATTTGATAAGGTTTATGAAATGGGTAAAAATTTTAGGAATGAGGGAATCGATATAAAACATAATCCAGAATTTACTATGATTGAGCTTTATGAAGCTTATTCTGATTATAATGATATGATGAGACTTACAGAAGATTTAATATCTAGCGTGTGTTTAAAAGTTTGTGGAAGTATGAAAGTTGAGTATCAGGGAACAGAGATTGATTTTACTCCTCCGTGGAGAAGGATAACTATGCTTGATGCTGTAAGAGAATATTCTGGTATTGATTTTAAAACTTTAACAATAGAAGATTCTTATAATATTGCAAAAGAACATGAGCTTGAGTTTAAAAAGGATCTTAAAGATTGTTCTAAAGGTGAAATTTTAAATGCAATGTTTGAAAAATATGTGGAGAATAAATTAATACAGCCAACTTTTATTATCGATTATCCAGTTGAAATATCTCCACTTACGAAAAAGAAAAGAGGAGATGATGATTTTACTGAAAGATTTGAAGGATTCATATATGGTCGTGAAATATGCAATGCGTATTCAGAACTTAATGACCCTATAGTTCAGAGGGAAAGATTTTTAAAGCAAGAGCTTGAGCGTGAACTTGGAGATGATGAGGCTTATTCTATAGATGAGGATTTTATGTATTCTCTTGAGTATGGTATGCCTCCAACGGGTGGTCTTGGAATTGGAATTGATAGGATTGTAATGTTTTTGACGAATTCTTATTCTATAAGAGATGTAATATTATTTCCTACAATGAAACCCTTAAGGAATGATTAGATAATACAATTTAATTATTTAATTTAGTTTGAGATTTATGTAGCTCCTAAAAAATGAATATCTTTTAGGAGTTTTTTTATTTTTTTATGTAAATGGAAAAGTACTGTTTTTATAACATACTAATTACATTTGAATTCTATAGGAAATTTAAATATATGAAATAATATTTAAGGGGTAGAGTCACCTAGCTCCTTTATTTGTTTAAAATGTTTTTAATTGAGCATAATAAATATTAGTTTTTAGAGATTTAATTTTAAGGGGTATATAGGGGTATATAGGTATGAGAAAGTGCATGTGTTGTCTTAAGGAAACTGAAACATATGTTGTGAGAAATGATTCTAATAATAATGATTTAGTTCTTTGTAAGGATTGTGAGGTATTATTTTTTAGTGAGTTGTCTGAGGTACAGATAGACATAATATACCCAAATGAAATAAAAAGAGAGCTTGATAAAAAAGTTATAGGACAGGATTATGCAAAGAAGGTATTGTCTTTTGAGATGTATAGACATATACTTAGGATTAAAAATTCTAATATATTAAATTTAAACAAAGGAAATATTATGCTTATCGGACCCAGTGGTAGTGGTAAGACTCTTCTTATTAAAAGTTTATCTGAGATAGTCAAGCTTCCATTTGTTGAGGTTGATATTACTGCGTACACTCAGGTTGGATATGTTGGATTAAATGTATATGATATTATAAAAAATTTACTTAAAGAGGCTAATGGTGATGTTAAGATTGCGGAGTATGGAATTGTGTTTATAGATGAGATAGATAAGATTTCAAAAAGCGGACAAAATGGAGAGGCTAAGGATGTATCTGGAGAAGGTGTTCAGCAAAATCTTCTTAAGATGCTTGAAGGAACAATAGTTAGAATACAAACTGATGATAATGAAACTATAGAGGTTGATACAAAAAATATCCTTTTCATAGGTGGAGGTGCATTTACAGGAATTGAGAGGTATGTTAGAGAGAGAAGTTTTAAAAAAATATTTGGTTTTAAAGAAAATAGCAATTACAATTATAATTTAGAAGTAGATGACTTAAGACGTTATGTTAAACTTGAGGATGTTATTAATTATGGAATACTTAGTGAATTTATAGGAAGATTTCCTTTAATTGTTTGTCTAAATGCGTTAACTAAAGAGAATTTAATAGCTATAACAGAAATAGAGCTTGAACGAGAAGTTATAAATTATTTTAGTTTGATGGGGAAATCTATAAAAATAAAAAAAGAAGTAATCAAAAATATTGTAGATAAATGTTTGAATCATCCATTAGGAGCAAGAGCTATAAGAACCACTATACATGAAATGTTTAAAGATAATTTGTATGATCTATCTATAAGCAGAGATAAGGATATAGAATTATAGATAATGGTTTAAGTGCATATTTTTTAATTTATATTTTTTAATTTATATATTTTTGTTATAATAAAGGGAATGCTTATTATTGGAGGAAATTATGGACGTTTCAATGGAAAAAATTCTATCATTATGTAAAAACAGGGGATTTATATTTCAGGGATCTGAGATATATGGTGGACTTGCAAATTCTTGGGATTATGGTCCGTTAGGAGTTGAAATTAAGAATAATTTAAAGAAGGCTTGGTGGAAAAGATTTGTATATGAAAGTCAATATAATGTTGGGCTTGATTCTGCTATTTTAATGAATAAAGAGGTTTGGATAGCATCTGGTCATATTGGTGGATTTTCTGATCCTCTTATGGATTGTAAGGAATGTAAGAGTAGATTTAGGGCAGATAAATTAATAGATGATTATTTTATAGACAGTGGACGTGAGATTCTTGGAATTGATGGTTATTCTAAAGAAGAGTTAAAGAAAATTATAGATGATGAAAATATAGTTTGTCCTAAGTGTGGGGAGAAGAACTATACGGATATAAGAAGTTTTAATTTGATGTTTAAGACATTTCAAGGTGTTACTGAGGATAATAAGGCTGAAATTTATTTAAGACCTGAGACTGCTCAAGGGATATTTGTTAATTTTAAAAATGTACTCAGAAGTTCAAGAAAAAAGCTTCCTTTTGGAATAGCTCAAATTGGTAAGAGTTTTAGAAATGAGATAACTCCAGGGAATTTTATATTTAGAACTAGAGAATTTGAACAAATGGAGCTTGAGTTTTTTTGTAAACCTGGTGAGGATTTAAATTGGTTTGAATATTGGAGAGAGTATTGTTTAAAATTTTTAAGAGATCTTGGAATAAAGGAAGAAGAATTGAGAATTAGGGATCATTCTAGGGAAGAGCTTTCATTTTATTCAAATGCTACAACTGATATTGAGTTTAAATTTCCTTTTGGATTTGGTGAGTTATGGGGAATTGCTGATAGAACGGATTACGATTTAAAAGCACATATGAATCATTCATCGGAGGATCTTACATATTTTGACCAAGAATTAAATGAAAAATATATTCCTTATTGTATAGAGCCATCTCTTGGAGTTGATAGACTTCTTTTGAGCGTAATGTGTAGTGCATATGATGAGGAATATATAAAAGATGGTGATATTCGTACAGTTTTGAGATTTCACCCAGCTATAGCTCCTGTAAAAATTGGTGTATTACCTTTATCAAAAAAATTATCTGATAAAGCTATGATAGTTTACGAAAAATTGAGTAAAAAATATAATTGTGAGTATGATGAATCAGGAGCTATAGGTAAGAGATATAGAAGACAAGATGAGATAGGAACTCCTTATTGTGTAACTATTGATTTTGATTCGCTTGAAGATAATAGTGTAACCATTAGAGATAGAGATACAATGGATCAAGTTAGGATTAATATAGATTGTTTGGATGAATATTTTAATCTTAAATTTGAATTTTAATAAAAGCTAGTAAATTTTTATTTACTAGCTTTTATTTTTTGGATGATTTCTTTAAATTTATCTCCTCGTTCTTCAAAATTTTTGAACATATCAAAGCTTGCCGAAGCTGGTGATAGAAGTATAACATCATTTTCACATGCATTTTTATATGCATGTGAAACGAGTTCATTAAAATCATTAAATATGATTATTTCTATATCAGAAGAGTATTTTTTAAATACATCGTATATTTTTTGTTTAGTTGCGCCTATTAGGTAGAGTTTTTTAATCTTATCATAACCATTTAATAACGGAACATAGGAAATGTTTTTATCATATCCTCCGGCAATTAGAATGACTTTTTGATCAAAACACGATAAGGTAGCAAGAGTACGTGTAGGAGTTGAGGCTATGGAATCATTATAAAAATGTATGTTATTTATTGTATCGACAAATTCATTTCTATGTTTTACCCCACTGAATTCTTTAGCAAAATTTTTAATTGTAGAGTAAGATATATCAGGTATTGTTGCAAGTATTGCAGCTGCAAAGTTTAACATATTGTGATCACCTTTAATTTTTAGATCATTTTTGTGAAGTATTCTTTGGTTTAATACATAGAGCTCATCATTTTTTAAATATGAACCATTTTTTATAACTTCTTTATCATCGAAATGATTAATAGAAAACTTTCTAGATCTTCCATTTAATTCTTTATCAAAGGAATTAGTAATAGAACAATCTCTATTTAATATTGTAATGCTATTATCATCTTGAAATCTAAATATGTTTTTCTTACAATCGATATATTCATTCATGTCCTTATGATAATCCAAATGATTAGGAGATATATTTGTTATTATAGATACATCAGGAGATATATTTATGTTCATAAGTTGAAAACTAGATAGTTCTAAGACAACTTTATCATCTTCTCTCATTTCTTCAATTTTGCTAAATAAAGGGAATCCTATATTACCTCCAACCCATGTTTTATATCCTGAGTTTTTTAATAAGTTATATAAAATACTAGTAGTGGTAGTTTTTCCATCACTTCCTGTCACACCATATATTTTTGATGGACAATACCTAAGGAGTTCTTCTATTTCGGAGGTTATTATAGAACCGTTTTTTTTAGCATTTTCGAACTCTAAAATATCAGACCTAATAGAAGGAGTCTTAAATATATAATCGAAATTATTAATGTAATTTAGATAATTTTTTCCAAATACAAATTTAATGTTTAGTTTATTGAATGATTTTATTTCCAAATTCGAAAAATTTTCAATATCTTTCCTATCAAATAGAGTGATTTTGCAACCTAATTTAGATAAAAAATTTATTAATGGAATATTACTTATACCTAATCCAACGATTGCAACGTGTTTGTTTTTAATATTAGTTTTAAAGTCTTTAAAATCCTGTCTCATATATCCTCCGACAAAATAATGCAAGAGATAACGATATTATATTATAAAATTATTTAAATGGGTATATAAAAAAGTAGATATTTTAAATATCTACTTTAATTTTAATGTGTTTTATATTACTACACTTTTTAGTATTTCAATAGTTGAATTATTAGTATTAATTCTTGCACGGGCTCCTATTGGTATAGTGAGTCTTGGAGAACCATGTCCTGCACATAGGTTGTATATGCAAGGTTTTTTAAATAAACGTAATTTTTCCAGAAGAAGATCTTCTATGTTTACACCATTGTCATCTTTACAATCTGTGAACTGACCCAATATTATTCCTGAACACTTTTGAATTTTACCGCTTAAATAGAGATGGGATAACATTCTATCCACTTTATAAGGAGATTCATTTATTTCTTCAATAAACAGAATATTATTTTTAAACGGTATTTCATATTTTGTTGATATTGTAGAACATATGAGTGATAAGTTCCCACCTATTATGTTTCCTGTGACTATATTTTTGTTAGAAGGGAAGGATTTAAGAGATATATTTTCTGGATTTTTGATAAAGTAATTGCTTTTTTGAATTGTAATAGAGTTTATTAAACTATCTCTAGAGTGTTCATCCATTAGATTTGATGTTAACATAGGTGAGTGAAATGTAATTATATTGAATTTTTTAAATATATAATTTAAAATTGGTGTGATATCGCTAAATCCCATGAATATCTTGGGATTTTTTTTATATAATGACCATTCTATGAGATCCATAATACGAAGGGTTCCATATCCCCCTCTTAAACATATTATTGCGTTAGTTTCTTTGTCTTTTAATGCATTATTGAAGTCTTTAGCTCTATGGATATCGAGTCCTGCTAGGTATCCAATATCATCGTATAGATGATCATATATTTTGTAATCGAAATTAAGAGATTTAAGTAAATTAAGAGCATTTTTGATGGTTTCTTTCGAAGATGGAGAGGAAGGAGAGATAACAGATATTTTATCTCCGAAAATTAATTTTTTGCAGGGAATAGCCATTATAACCTCCAATTTAAAACTGAAATTTATTAATAGATATATTTAATTAAATACTAAAACATGCCTTTTTTATAGAGAATAATGGCAATTATTGAAGATAATAGTAGAGCTATAAGTAAAAGTATTAAGAATCCAAATGGATTGTTTGCAAAAGGGAGGGGTACATTTGATCCCCACATGGTAAAAATTATAGATGGAACTGATATAACTATAGTCATAGAAGCAAGAAATTTCATAACCATATTTAAATTGTTAGATATAAGTGCAGCGAAGAATTCAAGAAGACTTGATAGGACACTTGCATATATATGAGCCATTTCAATGGCTTGTTTGTTATCAATAATAACATCTTCGAGTAGGTGTTTATCCTCTTCATATTTCTGTATAAAATCGTATTTAAGCAATTTTTCTAAGGTCATTTCATTAGATTTTAGAGATGTTGAAAAATATACAAGAGATTTTTCTAATGATAATAATTGTATGAGTTCTTTGTTTTTCATTGATTTATGTATTTTGTTATGAATAAGTTGGCTTTTCTTATCAATTTGTCTTAGATAGAGGAGGAAATAAGTTGTTATTTTATTTAATATTTGAAGTGTGAATCTAGGGCGCTTATTTGTGTAAAAATTCTTAATTTTACCATCTATGAAATCAGATATAACCTTATTTTTTTTAATAGATATAGTGACTATGTAATTATCGTTTGAAATTATGCCTAGAGGATATGTACCATATGTTAATGAATTTTCTTCTATGCTAGTAAATGGTACATCTACTATTATTAAAATATTTGATAGCTCAACATCTATCCTTGAAGTTTCTTCTTCATCAAGTGCTGCGTTTAAGAGATCAAGAGATATATCTGTTTTTTTTGATATGAATAGAAGTTCTTGTTCGGATGGTTGAACGATATTTATCCAGCAACCAGATTCAATATTATCGATTCTTTCAAGAATATTGTTTGAAGTTTTATATATACAAATCATTTAAAATCCCCTAGAATAAAAAATTTAAGATATATAGAAGTATATCAAATAATAATAATTTTTAAAATAGGAGAATTATGTGGGAGAACTAATTAAATCTATAGAAAGATATTTGGGTGAAGAATATTCATTTTTTACTACACCTGGACATAAACAAGGGAATGGATATAATTACACAGAAAATTTATTTAAATATGATTTAACGGAGATTGAGGGGCTTGATAATCTGCATAATCCATATGAATGTATAAATGATTCGTTAAATAATTTGAGTAAATTTTATGAGAGTAAGAAATCTTATTATTTAGTAAATGGGTCAACAAGTGGAATACATATTATGTTTTTTAGCTGTTTTGATGAAGGAGATACGATTTTAGTTGAACGAGGATGTCATAAAAGCGTTATAAATGCTCTTATTTTAAGAAAGCTTAAAGTTTTATATGTAAATAGAGATAAATATAACGTAGATTTATTAATGCCAGACAAATTCTCATTTATAGATTATAATGAGAAGGATATTATTTTTAGTGATATAGTTAATATCATTGAAAATAATAAGAATGTAAGAGGTGTTGTTTTAACAAATCCAAATTATTATGGGATATATGTGGATCAAAAAGGAATTTATTCTTATTTAAAAAAGAGAAATATTTTACTATTGATAGATGGTGCACATGGTGCACATATAAAGGCTTTTAATAAAAAGATTGATTGTGTAAACAAATTTTGTGATATTAGTGTTATGAGTGCACACAAGACTCTTGCATCTCTTACACAGGGAGCGTATTTGCATGTTAATAAGAGTGATCTAATAAGTAAGGTAGATGAATATTTTTGTATATTTACCACTACTAGTCCATCATATCTTATATTAATGTCTTTAGAAAAAGGTTTAGATGATTGTGTAAAATATAAAAATATAGGATATAGTTATGTCGATGAGTGTGATAATTTTAGAGAATTATTAGTGGATTGTGAGATAATAGGAATAGATAATAATTGTATAATTAATAGAAGTAATAGTAATTTTCTGTATGATGATTCAAGATTATGTTTAAAGTTTAAATATGGGAATATGTCTTCTAACGATTTATACAATTATCTATTAAAGAAAAAGATTGTGTGTGAGATGACGTATTTTAATGGTATTGTATTAATACCAACTTATTGTAGTAAAAAGAATGATTTTCAAAAATTATATTATAGTATCAATGAGTTTAAGGGAAATGAGTATATAAATAATATATTTGAAATATTTCCTAAGATTTATGATTTAGATATCATAAAGGTATTTGAGCCTTATGAAATACTACATAAACCTTATGAATTTTTAGAAATAGAAAAATGTGTTGGAAAGGTAGCATTTAATGATATATTTTTATATCCCCCAGGTACTCCTATAATTGTAAGAGGTGAATATATAGAAAGTAAACATATGGAAGTTATTTTTGAGTATTTAAAATTAAACTGTAGAGTAAATGGTGTATTTGATGGGAAATATTTAAAAGTATTAGAGGAGAATATTAAGCAATGATAATAGTGTTCGAGGGATTAGATGGTAGTGGTAAAGAGACCCAAACAAAATTAATAGAGAAGAGATTAAATGATATAGGATTAAAAACTATAAGAATAGAATTTCCAAATTATTGTAATAAGTATTCTTTGTTTGTTAAAGAGTATTTAAATGGTGATTTTGGGAATAATTTGAATCCATATTTAATTTCTACATTTTTTGGATTAGATAGATTTGGGGTATATAAGAGGGAAATGAGTGGATACATAGATGAAGGGTATTTTATATTATGTGATAGATATATATATTCAAACTTAATATATCAAGGAAGTCTTATAGATAATGAAGATGATAGAGACAAGTTTTTTAAATGGGTGTTAGAATTTGAATATGATATATGTGGTTTACCTAAAGAAAATATGACGTTTTTTATGAATTTATCATTGGATATAAATTTAGATATGATAAAGAAGAGAAATAATAAAGATATCTATGAGAAAGATTATGATTTTATAATTAAGTGTTATAAAACTGCTCAGTATGTATGTAGTATGTATGATTTTATTAATATAGAATGTGATGATGGGAAAAGTTTATTTTCAATACAAAGTATAAATGAAAAGATATACAGTAAGATTCTGAATAAAATTGGATATAAAGGCTGAATATTATGAAGATATTAGATGAAATTTTTAATAACTTAGGATTATCACAATCATATATTTTTTTTGGTGATGATATAGAGTTAATAAATAAATTTTCCTTGGAATTTGCATATAGGGTTATTGGAAGTAAAACAAATATTATGGACAGTATAATATTTTTGGGAAATAACATTAAATCTATTACTATAAATGATATTAGGTTTATTAAATCTGAGGTGATTAAAAAGTCTATTTATCATAAAAATAAAGTAGTCTTAATAAGTAATTCTGAGAGAATGAGTGTGGAAGCTCAGAATGCTATTTTAAAAACACTGGAAGATCAAAGTAAAAATGTATTTATAGTATTGATTCTTAATGATATTAATAAAATTTTGGATACAATAATATCTAGGTGCATAGTTATTAATTTCAATTCAATTTTAAAATCTAGCGAGAATAATTTTGGACGTATATATGGTGGAGAAGATTCTGAAAAAATATATGAATTATTAATAAATTCATTAATTAATTTTAGAATGTTTAAGTTTAATAATTTCAGCGAAAATATTAATAGTTTAGTTGCATATAAAAATAAATTGGATTTAATAACGGATATGATGTACATATTTATTAGGGATTTATTTATATATATTAAAATGAAAGATACTGATATAATTTCTAATGATAAATTTTTAGGATATATTTTAGAGTTAGGTAATTTGTTAAATTATTTTAATATAGATAAAAGTATTTTTGAGTTAGAGAAATTTAAATCTAGGGTTAATTTAAATATTAATTTTGGATTAAGTCTTAGGTTATTTATATTTAGGATTGGAGGAGACTGATGAGATGCGTAATAGGAGCTAGATTTAAAGATGTTGGTAAGATATATTATTTTTCATGTGAGGAATTTGAGGTAAAAGTTGGAGATAATGTTATTGTTGAAACATCGAGAGGTATTGAGTATAGTAAGTGTGTTATAGGAATGAAGTATGTTAATGATGAGGATTTAAACAATCCTTTAAAAAAATGTATAAGAATTGCGACAAGAGAAGACGAGAGCATTTATTATGAAAATAAAAGGAAGGAAAAGGAAGCTTTTAGTATAGCAAATGATAAAATAAGAGAACTTAATTTAAAAATGAATCTAATTGAAGTTGAGTACACTTTTGATAATAATAAAATAATTTTTTATTTTATTGCAGAAGGTAGGGTTGATTTTAGAGATTTAGTTAAAATTCTTGCTTCAATTTTTAAGGTTAGAATAGAATTGAGACAAATTGGTGTAAGAGATGAAGCTAAAAGTGTTGGTGGGATAGGTACTTGTGGAAGGACATTATGTTGTTCGACCTTTCTTGGTGATTTTACATCTGTATCTATAAAAATGGCAAAAGAACAAGAATTATCATTAAATCCAAGTAAAATATCTGGTATGTGTGGTAGATTAATGTGCTGTTTAAAGTATGAGCAGGATACATATGATGATATAAAGAAGAATATGCCTAAGATTGGCAGTATAGTTGATACTAGTTTTGGTAGAGCTGAAGTTATAGGATTAAGTATATTGAAAGAAAGAATTAAAGTTAAGATTATTGTTGATCAGGATGAAGAGATTGTGAGAGATATAGATATTAGTGATATAAAAGAGTGTATTTTTAAAAATAGCAGGGATAATGATAACAATACGAATTATTTTATAAATGATATTCTATAAAAGTTTAAAATTGATCAAAAAATATTTTATTAGTAGTTAAAATATAGTATTATAGATTATATATGGATAAATTTAAATTTATTATATATAATTTTTGGAGGTATTTTTGATGGCTTTTAATATTAGTGATGAGTGTATAGGATGTGGAACTTGTGCAGCAGATTGTCCTGTTATGTGTATATCTCAAAAGCATGATGGGAGATATAAGATAAATCCAGAAGAATGTATAGATTGTGGAACTTGTGCAGGTGTATGTCCTGTTAGTGCTATAAGCCAAGAATAGTTAAGGTAACAGAGGAAATTTACCCTCTGTTATTTTTTTAAAATTAGTAATTATGTTAAAATATGTTTAAATAGATATATATATTGATAATATAAGAATAAGAGTAATAGTATATTTTAGAGGTGATATTTTGGATAGATGTGAGAGGTGTAATAAGTATAAAGCAAATGTCCACATAATTAAGGTTTTTGATGGGATAAAAAAGGAACTAAATATATGTGAGAAATGTGCAAAGGAGCTTGGAGAGTTTAATTTAAATTATATGGTAAATGTTGAAGATGCATTTTCTTTAAATATTTTGGGAGGATTGTTAGAGTATTTTAATAATAATCAGCAATCATCAGTAATAAAAATAAATGATTCTAAATGTATGAATTGTGGTACAACTTATGCTGAGTTTAAAAATAGTGGTTTGTTAGGATGTGATGAATGCTATAATCAGTTTATAAAAATACTGACTATTTTTATAAAAAGAGTTCAAAAAAGTTCAGAACACATAGGGAAAATACCTTCTAGATGTGGATATGATGTAATTATTAAAAGGGAATTGATTATTTTAAAAGATAAATTACAAAAGGCTATTTTATCGGAAGAATATGAGAAAGCAGCAGAATTAAGAGATAGTATAAGGAGTATAGAAAGTAAAATTAAGGAGGAAGATTAGATGTTAACTAATTGGATTAATTCATCGGACAGTTATAATAATTTTATCTTGAGCAGTAGGATTAGATTAGCTAGAAATTTAAAAGGCATAAATTTTCCTCATAAATTAGATGATGATAATGCAATTGCTGTGATAGATAAAATTGAAAGAGGATTATCTGGTTATGAATATAGTTTTAAGAAAATAAAATTGAATGACCAAGACTATATAGATAATAATGTGTTATTGGAGAAACATTTGATAAGTAATGATTTAATTAAATTTTCTACTAAGAGTGCTTGTTTTATAAATGAAGATCAGACTATTAGTATAATGGCTAATGAGGAAGATCATTTAAGAATGCAGTTTTTTAATTCTGGATATAATCTTAAAGAGGCATTTGATGAAGCTATGAAATTGGATGATTTTATAGAGGAAAAGCTAGATTATGCTTTTAGTGAAAAGATAGGATATTTAACCACATGTCCTACTAATTTAGGAACTGGGATGAGAGCATCAGTTATGATGCATTTACCTGCACTTTCTATGACTGATCAAATATCAAAAGTGTATAAGGCTTTAACTCAAATTGGTATGACTATAAGAGGACTTTATGGGGAGGGTAGCAAGATAGATGGGAATATCTATCAGGTATCTAATCAGATAACGTTAGGTGTGAGCGAGAAAGATATATTGAATAATTTACATGCCATAGTGAATGAATTAGTAGATAAAGAATGTAATGTTAGAAAGTCATTATTTAATGATTTCGGAATTGAGATAAAGGATAAAATATTTAGGAGTGTTGGTATATTGGGTAATTGTTATTCTATAACATCTAAGGAAGCTTTAGAATATTTATCGTATATAAGATTTGGCATTGAAGAAGGCTTATTAAGCTCTAATATTTGTATGAATAAGATACTGATAGGTTGTCAACCAGCATCTTTACAATCTGATGTAAATAATAAGATGAATTCTAAGGAAAGAGATATTGAGAGAGCTAAATTTTTGAGGAATTCCATTAAGAATATAGAGATAATAGATAAAAATTAAGAAAGGTGGTAGTTTAATGTTTGAAAAATTGACTGAAAGGGCTAGAAAAGTTATTAGTTATTCTGGTGATGATGCATTAAAATTAGGACATGGTTTTATAGGAACAGAGCATATATTATTAGGATTATTAAGAGAAGATGGTCCTGCACAGAAGATACTGAATTCATTTGATGTATATTATGATGATATTTTTAAAGAAATTAGAACTATATTGTCTCCAGGAGAGATAGAGATAAAGAATAGTGAAATACCATTGACACCTAGAACTAAAAAAGTTATAGAAAGCAGCATAGATGAGGCTAAGAAACTGGGTCATAATCACGTATCACCTGAGCATATATTATTGGCTATCATAAATGAACCTGATGGAGTTGCGTATAAGATATTGGATAAAAAGGGTGTATCTGTAGTAAAAATATGGAATCAAACTATAAATGCATTAAATGTTACAATTGATGTGCAAAATCCACATGAAAAAGAGCAACAACTTAAAAATCTACCGACTCCTGTGTTAGATCAGCATGGTAGAGATCTTACTAAACTGGCTAATGAAGGCAAATTGGATCCTGTTATCGGAAGAGATACAGAAACACAGAGGGTTCTTGAAATATTATGTCGAAGAATAAAAAATAATCCATGCTTGATAGGTGATCCTGGTGTGGGTAAAACTGCTATTATTGAGGGTTTGGCACAGAAAATAATAGAAGGCAATATTCCGGAAATATTAAAAAATAAACGTGTTATAACTTTAGATTTATCGTCTTTAATTGCAGGAACAAAATATAGGGGTGAGTTTGAAGAAAGATTAAAAAAAATAATGGAAGAGATAAAGAGGTCTAGGAATATAATTTTATTTATAGATGAGATACATACTATAATTGGTGCAGGTGGAGCTGAGGGGGCAATAGACGCATCTAATATATTGAAACCTGCTTTGGCTAGAGGTGAAATACAATGTATAGGGGCTACAACTATTGATGAGTATAGAAAGTATATAGAAAAAGATACGGCTCTTGAGCGGAGATTTCAGCCTATATTTGTTGGAGAACCTAATGAAAATGAAACTATAGATATATTGATAGGTATAAGAGATAAATATGAAACGCATCATAAAGTTAAAATCACTGATGAAGCTATAAAATTTGCAGTTAGTTTATCAGTTAGATTTATTCCAGATAGATATTTACCAGATAAAGCTATAGATTTAATAGATGAGGCATCAGCTAAAATAAGAGTTAGAAATTTGACGGTTCCTATTGAAGTTAAGGAAATAGAGGAAGAGATAGCAAAAGTTGGTAAGGAGAAACAAGAAGCAATAACTTTGGAAGATTTTGAAAAAGCCGCATCTCTTAGAGATAAAGAACAGAAGCTTAAAGAAAGATTAGAAAATTCAAAAGAGAAGTGGAAAGTTGAAAAATATGATAAGGAATTTATACTTACTGAGCAAGAATTGGCATCTGTTGTAGCTAGTTGGACTAAAATACCTGTTGAGAAATTAACACATACAGAGTCTGAGAAATTATTAAAATTAGATGATATATTGAGGAGTAGAGTTATAGATCAAAATGAAGCTGTTATATCTGTTGCCAGAGCTGTTAAACGTGGACGTGTTGGATTGAAGGATCCTAAAAGACCTATTGGATCATTTATATTTTTAGGCCCTACTGGAGTTGGTAAAACTGAGTTGTGTAAGGCTTTAGCAGATGCTGTTTTTGGGAGTGAAGATAATATTATAAGATTTGATATGTCTGAATTTATGGAAAAGCATACAGTATCAAAAATTATAGGATCACCTCCGGGATATGTTGGATTTCAAGAAGGAGGACAATTAACGGAAAAGGTAAGAAGATCTCCATATTCTATTATATTATTTGATGAAATAGAGAAGGCTCATCCAGATATATTTAATATAATGTTGCAAATTTTAGAAGATGGTCATTTAACTGATTCGAATGGCAAAAAAATTAGTTTTAAAAATACAATAATAATATTAACTTCAAATATAGGTGCAAATATTATTAATAAAGATTCATCTTTGGGATTTGTTAATCATAAGAATGGTGATGAAGAAGTTTATAATAAAATTAAGGATAATGTTTTGAGTGAGCTCAAGAAAAGTTTTAGACCTGAGTTTTTAAATAGATTAGATGATATAATAGTATTTAAGCCATTAGATAAAAAGAGTCTTGTAAAAATATTGGATAAGATGTTAGATGATTTTAAATCAAGAGTATTAAATCAGAATATAATAATTAATTTTAATGATGATGTTAAAAATTATATACTTGAGAATAGCTCAAGTGAAAAATATGGAGCTAGACCATTGAGAAGGTCAATAACTAAGTATATTGAGGATAGTTTATCTGATCAAATATTATTAGGGAACATTAAGGCTAATGATAGTGTGGAAGTTATATTAAAGGATGATAAGATTTGTTATATAAAAAATACATAAAGATATAGTTGTTTTAACTATATCTTTAATTATTTTAAAAAAAATTGCCAATTAGTGGGAAATATGATTATAATAAACTTAAATATTAATTTAAATATTAACTTTTGGAGATTGGTTAAATGTATAAAAAATCTGATTGTATACTTTTGGCAGCTGGTAGGTCGAGACGTATGAATTCGGGAATAAGTAAACAATTTATGGAAATTAATGATAAACCTATATTATATTATTCTTTAAATAGTATTTTAAATAATGAGGGTATAGAGAATATATATTTAGTTTTAGAAGATATTTATGTAGAATATTGCCAAAAAAATATAATTGATAAATGGTTTTTTGACAGTAATAAAATAACAATAGTAGTTGGTGGTGATAATAGGCAAGATTCTGTGTATAACGCATTGAATATCGTTAAAGGCAAGTACGTTTTAATACATGATGCTGCCAGACCATTTTTAACTAAAGAATGTATAGATGATGCAATTAAATATGCGTATGAATATGGTGCCGCATCATGTTATATAACTTCTAATGATACAATAAAAATTAATTATAATGGTGAAATTAAAACTTTGAATAGGGAAAATTTATTGGTAATTCAAACACCTCAGTGCTTTGAGAAAAGTAAGTTGGTTTCTGCGTATAAGTATGTAAAGCAACATGGAATAATTATAAATGATGAGAGTAGTGCTCTAGATCTAATTGGAGAAAGGACATATTTTTATTTAGGAAATAGATTTAATATTAAAATAACAAGTCGAGAAGATATTTATATTGGAGAATCGATTCAGAAAGTATTTTAGGAGAGTTATATAATGAAAATATTTAATACATTAACTAGATCTAAGGAAGAGTTCAAACCAATCAATAAAGATATTATAAATATGTATGTTTGTGGACCTACTGTTTACGATTTATTTCATATAGGCAATGCTAGAACATTTATATTTTTTGATTGTGTTAGACGTTATCTTGAATACAAGGGATACTCAGTAAATTTCATACAAAATTTTACTGATATAGATGATAAAATAATAAATAAATCTTTACAAGAAAATAAGACTATATATGAAATTTCTGATAAATATATAGAGGAGTATTATATTGATTCCGATAGTTTAAATATAAAAAGAGCAACTCAAAATCCTAGAGCAACTGATTACTTAAATGAAATAATTGAATTGATATCAGAGCTAATGGACAATAGATTTGCTTATGAAATAGATGGAAATGTTTATTTTTCTATTAGGGAATTTAGAAGTTACGGAAAATTATTTGGGCAAGATTTAAATACATTAAAATCTGGATCTAGAATAAAAATAAATGAAAATAAAAAAGATGCGTTGGATTTTATATTATGGAAGAAAAATAAGGGGGAAGAGCCTGGATACAATTCTCCTTGGGGTGTAGGAAGGCCTGGTTGGCACACAGAATGTTGTTCTATGATATATAAATATTTTGATGGCAATACTATTGATATACATGGTGGAGGTATGGATTTAATATTTCCACATCATGAAAATGAAATAGCACAAATTGAAGCATTGGGAAATAAAAAATTGGCTAATTATTGGATGCATTGTTCTTTTCTGAATATGAATAATGAGAAAATGTCTAAATCATTAGGTAATTTTTTAACAGTTAGAGAAGTTTTAAATGTTTATAATCCTAACGTTATAAGATTTTTTTTGTTGTCAGTTCATTATAGAAATAATATTTCGTTTAGTAATTTACATATGGAATCTGCTAAAAAATCATTAGCTAGGATAAAAAAATCATATGTTAATTTGATAAATATTAAATCTTGTAATAATGCTGATAGTGATAATTATTTAGATGAGATCAAAAAATATTATGCTAAATTTATAAATAAAATGGAGGATGATTTTAATACTTCAGATGCAATATCAGTAATTTTTGAATTTATTAAATATATTAATAGGTTTGCAAATAGTTTTAATAGATTAGAAGTAATGGAAAGTATTAAAATTTTTAAAATTTTTTTTGATATTTTTGGTTTAGAATATGATGATAATAATGTTGATTGTAAAAATTTAGAAGATGATATAAAGGATATGGTAATACAGAGGCTTGAATTTAAACAAAAAAGGCAATTTGATAAATCAGATCTAATAAGGTCTGAATTAGAAAAAAAGGGGTATATATTGGAAGATATAAAAGGTGGAACAAGAATTTTAGATACAAATGATAATAATTTGATATATACAGTTTTATTATAAGTTATTTTTATGTAAATGTGGGGTATTAATGGATTGGAGTATATTAGGTATATATGTATATGATGAAGATAAGATGAAATATTTTAATATATTGAGTGTGGCATATATTGGTGATTGCGTGTATGAAATGTATTTTAGGAATTATATTATAAAAAGATTTGGCCATATAGATTCTAATAAATTACATTTAGAGGTTATAAAATATGTAAATGCTAAATTTCAAACTAATATTTATTATAAAATAAAGGATATATTTAAAGAAAATGAGATTTACTATTTTAAGAGAGGGAGGAATAGTAGAATTAAAACTATTCCTAAAAATTGTGGTATTGGAAATTATAAAATAGCAACTGGATTGGAAAGTGTTATAGGTTATTTATACATGATTGGAAATTTTAAAAGATTGGATTTTATATTTAATGAAATATTTAAACTAATTTAAGGAGAAGGTTAATTTTGGGAAAAGAGAGTATTATTTATGGAAGAAGAGTTGTACAAGAAGTTTTGAATAGTAAAATTAAGGTGGAGAGCATATATATAAGTAAGAATGTGAAGAAGGATAAAATTTTAGGTATATTGGAGTATGCTAAAAAAAAATGTATAAATATAAAAGAGATTTATAATAGTGATATGGATGTTCTATGTGATTATGGGGTACATCAAGGAATTGCGATTAAAATATCTGAATATAAATATTTTAAGATTAACGAGATTATAGATAATATCGATACTAATAGTAATGATATTGTGTTAATTTTAGATAGTATACAAGATCCAAGAAACTTAGGATCTATATTGAGAACTGCAGAAATTATGGGAATAAAGAATGTAATTATACCTCAAAAAAGAAGCTGTGGGATAAATAGTACTGTTTGGAAGGCATCTATGGGATCATTAGCATATTTAAATATTTGTAGGATTAATAATATTATTAATGTCTTATCTAAATTTAAAAATATGGGATTTAAAATTGTTGCAACAAGTTTAGATTCTACATCAAGTTTATGTGATATAAATTATAATTTTCCATTAATTTTAATTATTGGAAATGAGGAAATGGGAATAGGTGAAGATTTATTAAATCACTGCGATATTAAAATTAAAATACCGATGTACGGGAATATTGATTCTTTTAATGTTTCTGTAGCGGCAGGTATTATAATGTATGAAATTAAAAATATTCAAAGCAGGTATTGATACGGTGAAAATTATTTTTGTTGATGCATACAATGTTATAAATTCATGGCCGAATTTTAAAAATAGTAGGGATTTAGATTTTAGCATAGTTAGAGAAAAACTTATTAGTATGGTAGAAAGCTATGCTCTATTTAATGGATACAGAGTGTTTTTAATATTTGATGCTTATAATTCTGATTCTACAAATGAGAGAAAGATAGATATATCCGATAATTTAAGTATAATATATACTAATAAAGATGAATTTGCAGATACTTATATAGAGAGAATAGCACATAAGATGGCCAAAAAAGTAGAAATTATAGTAGTTACCTCGGACTATATGGAACAGCAAATTATTTTTCAGAGAGGTGCTTATAGAATGTCTTGTTTAGAGTTTTACAATGATGTATATAGAATTGATAAAAAAATAAATAAGCAAATAACTAAAAATAATCATAAAAACTCAGGTTTTTTACTTATTGATAATTTAGATGATAATATTTTACAAAAATTAGAAAATATGAGAAGGATTAAGTGACTTAAGAGGTGAATAGATGATTAATAGCTCGTTTGATATAGATGGTTTGAATGGTAATTATGATATAGAAGAGGAATTTATTTTAGATAAAGCTAAGCAAGGTGATAGTAAGGCGATAGAGATACTTATTAATAAATATAAGAAATTTATACAGTTGAAATCAAAATCTTACTTCCTTATAGGGGCAGATAAGGAAGATATATATCAAGAGGGATTAATCGGATTATATAAAGCTATTAGAGATTATAATAGTGATAAATTATCTAGTTTTAAATGCTTTGCCGAACTTTGTATAACTAGACAAATTATTACAGCTATAAAAACTGCCACTAGGCAAAAACATATACCACTGAATACATATATATCTTTAAATAAACCTATTTATGATGATGAATCTGATAAAACATTATTAGATATTACTGAATCATTAAAAATATCTGATCCAGAGGATTTATTTGTTGATAAGGAACAAATAAGTGAGATAGAAAGACATGTTTTAAGGAATTTATCTAAATATGAAAAGGTAGTTTTACATTATTACATTATAGGTAGGAGTTATCAGCAAATTGCATATTTATTGGATCGACAACCTAAATCTATAGATAACGCAATACAACGAATAAAGAGGAAATTAATAAAATGCTTTAATAAAGATTAAATAAATTAATTAATATAAAGATTAAGTGTGTTGACACTTATTTTTAAATAGATTAAAATTTATTTAAGTAATATTCATGTAATTTAGTGATATATTGCGATTTTTAATATTATTGCATAAATTCTACTAATGAGTCCTAAATAGATGGAGGTATTTATAGAGATGTCAAAAGCTAAATTTGAGAGGAATAAACCGCATGTTAATATAGGGACGATAGGACATGTTGATCATGGTAAGACTACATTGACAGCGGCTATAACGACAGTATTAGCAAACAAAGGATATGCTGAAGCATTTAAATATGACGAGATAGATAAGGCTCCGGAGGAGAAAGAGAGAGGTATAACGATAAATACAGCGCATGTTGAGTATGAGACGGATGGAAGGCATTATGCACATGTTGATTGTCCGGGGCATGCTGATTATGTTAAGAATATGATAACTGGAGCTGCTCAAATGGATGGTGCGATATTGGTTGTATCTGCAGCTGATGGACCTATGCCACAGACAAGAGAACATATATTGTTGGCTTCTAGAGTAGGAGTTGATTATATAGTAGTGTTTTTAAATAAAGCTGATATGGTTGATGATGAAGAGTTATTGGAATTAGTAGAGATGGAAGTAAGGGATTTATTAAATGAGTATAAATTTCCTGGGGATGATACACCTATTATAAAGGGATCAGCATTAAAGGCGTTAGAGAATCCTACTGATACGGATGCTACAGCTTGTATAATGGAGTTAATGGATGCCGTAGATAGCTATATTCCTACGCCTGAGAGAGCTACGGATAAGCCTTTTTTAATGCCGGTTGAGGATGTGTTTACTATAACAGGAAGAGGAACAGTAGCTACTGGAAGAGTAGAGACTGGTGTATTGAAGGTGCAAGAGGAAGTAGAAATAATAGGATTGAAAGAAGAAAAGAGCAAGACAGTAATTACTGGGATAGAAATGTTTAGGAAATTATTAGATGAAGCTCAAGCAGGAGATAATATAGGTGCGTTGTTAAGGGGGATTCAGAGGTCTGATATAGAGAGAGGTCAGGTATTAGCTAAACCTGGGACAGTAAATCCACATACAAATTTTATAGGTCAAGTATATGTTCTTAAGAAAGAAGAGGGTGGTAGACATAAGCCATTTTTTGATGGATATAGACCACAATTTTATTTTAGAACGACAGATGTTACAGGTAATATAAAATTACCAGAAGGAAAAGAGATGGTTATGCCAGGAGATCATATAGATATGGAGGTTGAATTGATAACTCCGATAGCTATGGATGAGGGATTAAGGTTTGCCATAAGAGAAGGTGGAAGAACAGTAGGATCTGGGGTTGTTTCAAAAATAAATAAATAGTTTTATTTTTGAGATCGTGAGTAGATATTTACTCACGATCTTATTGACAAATAAAATTATATATGATACTTTAAACTACAGTTGAAGTTTGGGGGTGCGTATTTAATGAGGATTAATGTAATACTAGCTTGTAGCGTGTGTAGGCAACGAAATTATAATACGGTTAAGAATAAAAAAAATGATCCTGAGAGGATAGAATTGAAAAAATATTGTAAGTTTTGTAAAGAGTATGTATTTCATAAGGAAACAAAATAGAAGTGTAGGGAGGGTTTTAGTTGAGTAATAGAAAAAACAAAAAAGAGAATTTATTTTCTGGAATTGTTAATGAATTTAAAATTATTACTTGGCCTAAATCTAAGGAATTCAAAAGTACCACTGGTATTGTTTTGATATTTGTTTTCTTGTATATAGTTTATATAGGTTTTTTTGATTTAATATTGAAGAAAGTTTTTGATTTATTGTTTAAGTGATAAATTTTAAGGAGAATATCTATGAGCACTGTATTATCCAATTGGTACGTTTTACATACTTATTCAGGATATGAAAATAAGGTTAAAAATAGCTTGGAGAAATTGATTGAAAGCAATAGTTTACACGATTATATATTAGAAATAGTTGTGCCAACACATGAAACTATAGAAAAAAGTGGTAATAAGATTAAAAAAGTGTCTAAAAAAGTTTATCCAGGATATGTATTTGTAAAAATGATAATGAGTGATGAAATGTGGTATAGAGTGCGCAATATAAGAGGAGTTACAGGATTTGTAGGACCTACAGGCAAGGAAGCTGTTCCGTTAGATCAAGAAGAAATAAGATTTATAGAATCGTATGTAGCTGAAAATCAGGATGATTTATATAAGGTTGGGAATAGTGTTAAAATTAAATCTGGAATTTTAAAAGGTAAATATGTTGTAATAAGGGAAGTTGATAATAAAAATAAAAGAATAAAAGCAAGTATAGATGTTATTGGCAATAATATTGTGGAGATAGATTTTTGTCAATTAGATAGATTATGAAACTATAATTATAGGAGAGGTGAATTATGGCTAAAAAAATAGTAGGTATGATAAAATTACAATTACCTGCAGGAAAAGCAACTCCAGCACCACCTGTGGGTCCTGCTTTGGGTCAGCATGGTGTTAATATAATGGCATTTTGTAAAGAGTTTAATGCTAAGACTGCAGATAAATCTGGATTGATAATACCAGTAGTTATTTCTGTGTATCAAGATAAATCGTTTAGTTTTATAATGAAGACCCCCCCTGCAGCTGTGTTGCTTATGAAAGCTCTAGGTCTTGAGAAGGGTTCTTCAGAGCCTAATAAATCTAAAATTGGAAAGATTAGTATTAATAAAGTTAGGGAGATTGCTGAGTTGAAATTCGATGACTTAAATGCATCTAATATTGATTCAGCTATGGATATGATATGTGGTACTGCTAGGAGCATGGGTATAGAGGTAGAAAATAATTAGTTAGAGGGAGGTGTATAGCATGGGTAAGAATTATTTAGAAAGTATAAAATTGATTGATAGAAATAATTTTTATAATCCAAAAGAAGCTTTTGAGGTTTTATCTAAGATATCTAAAGCTAAATTTAACGAAACGGTGGAATTACATGTAAAATTAGGAGTCGATCCTAGACATGCAGATCAGCAAGTTAGAGGTACAGTATTGTTACCTAATGGGACAGGGAAGGATATAAAGATATTAGTTTTTGCTAAGGGAGATAAGGCGAAAGAAGCTGTAGATGCTGGAGCTGATTATGTTGGAGATCATGAATTAGTTAATAAGATACAAAATGAAAATTGGTTTGATTTTGATATAATAGTTGCTACTCCAGATATGATGGGTGTAGTTGGACGGATTGGAAAATTGTTAGGTCCAAAAGGATTAATGCCAAATCCTAAATCTGGAACAGTAACTTTTGATATTAGTAAGACTGTTTCGGAAATAAAAGCAGGTAAAGTAGAATATAGGATAGATAAAACAGCTATAATACATGTTGGTATTGGTAAAAAAACTTTTTCTGTTGAATCTTTACTAGAAAATTTTAATACTATAATGTCAGCTATAATAAAATCTAAACCAGTTTCAACTAAAGGGCAGTATATAAAAAGTATATCAGTTTGTAGCACTATGAGTCCTGCGTTAAGAATAAATATTTCAAAAATAAGTTAATCCAGAGATAATAGGTCTAGTTTTAAAAATTGGATAATGTTTATGCGCCTATTTAGGAGAAAGTTTGTATTTATGTTATTGCATTTATATGATTTTGATTGCAAAGGTTTCTCTTAAATAATTTAGAGGAGCTTTATTTTTATATAAGGGGGTGTGATTAACTTGACAAAAAATATGTTAAAGAAAGTTGAAAAAGTAAGTGAAATTAGGGAAAAATTTCAAAGAGCTAAGTCTATAATTTTAGTAAATTATCAAGGAATAAATGTGGAGCAAGATACTAAATTAAGAAAAAAAATGAGAGATTTAGATCTTGAATATAAGGTATATAAAAATAGATTAGTCAAAATTGTAGCTGAAGAATTAGGGTATGATTTTTTATTGGAACATTTGGAAGGAACTACATCTATAGCATTTAGTTATGGAGATATCATAGCACCGGCTAAAATTTTAAGTGAGTTTTCTGAAAAATTGGAAAAATTTTCTTTTAAAGTTGGTGTAGTTGAAAGTGAATACTATGATAAAGAAAAGCTTCAGAAACTTGCTAATATACCTTCAAAGGAGATACTCATATCAAAATTACTTGGCAGTATAAAATCGCCAGTTTTAAATTTTGTATACGTATTTAATGCTATAAAAGATAAAAAAGATAGTGAAAATTGATTTATTTTAGGAGGAATGATATTTATGGATAAAGAACAGATAATTGAAGCAATAAAAAATATGAGTGTGTTAGATTTAAATGATTTAGTAAAAATGTGTGAAGAAGAGTTTGGTGTTAGTGCTTCTGCTCCTGTAATAGTAGGAACTAGTGTTGCTGATTCGTCTGAGGAAAAGACAGAATTTGATGTTGTACTTTCTAATGCTGGATCAGAAAAATTGAAAGTTGTGAAGGTTGTGAAAGAAATATGTGGACTTGGTCTTAAAGAGGCTAAAGAGATAGTTGATGGAGCTCCAAAAACGTTAAAAGAAGCTGTTTCTAAGGATGAAGCTGAGAAAATTAAGTCACAACTAGATGAAGTTGGAGCTACTGTTGAATTGAAATAATGATATTATTGAAATTAGGAGAGGGTGTTTTCGCCCTCTCCTAATTTCATATGTTATTGATTTTGTTTGGTTGACTAAGCGAGATATATGTGGTACTATCTTAAAATGTATATAAATGTCTGATTTTATATGTTTTATTATTATTTTATGTGTAAATTTATATTTAAAGTTGGTAGAAATATTAATAAAGATATATTTTTATTATTTTTTATATAGTACTATAGAAATTTGTTAAGTGTAAGTGTTTGTAATTTAAAATAAATTTACGTGATTTTACTTGAAAATAAGGAGTGAAATTCATGATATATCCTCTTAAGGTAGGTAAAAGAACTAGAATGAGTTTCGGCAAAGTTAAAGATATAATTGATATGCCGAATCTTATAGAGGTTCAGTTAAATTCTTATGAATGGTTTTTGAAAGAAGGATTATTAGAAGTTTTTGCGGATGTAAATCCTATAAAAAGTTTCAATGGTAAACATATATTAGAATTTATTGATTTTAAATTAGATATTGCTTCTACTAAATACAACATGGAAGAATGTAAAGAAAGAGATGCTATATATGCCGCTCCATTGAAGGTTAAGGTTAGGTTACAAAATTTAGATACTGGGGAGCTTAAAGAACAAGAAGTTTTTATGGGAGATTTGCCAAGAATGACGCCTCAAGGAACTTTTATTATTAATGGAGCTGAACGTGTAATAGTTAGTCAATTAGTCAGATCTCCAGGAGTATACTATAATTATGAAGTTGATAAAAATGGTAAAAAATTATTTTCATCGAGTGTTATACCCAATCGAGGTGCTTGGCTTGAATATGAAACTGATTCTAATGAGGTGTTGTATGTTAGAATTGATAAACAAAAAAAGTTATATGTAACTTGGTTTATAAAGGCTCTGGGTATATCATCTTCTGAAGATATTATAAATTATTTTGGTAATGATGAACGTTTGCAAAATACTTTAAATAAGGATGATTCTGAAAATCAGGAACAGGCCCTTATAAAAATATATGACAAGTTAAAACCATCAGAACCAGCTACACCTGAAAGTGCTAAAAATTTAATAGATCAATATTTTTTTGATCCTAAGAAATATGATTTATCAAAAGTTGGTAGATACAAGTTTAATAAAAAATTATCATTGAGGAATAGGATTGTCAATCATATCGCATTTAACGATGTTTTTGATCCTATAACAGGGGAAATATTAGTTGAAAAAGGAGAAAAAATAACTGTAGAGAGTAGTTATAGAATTCAAAATTCAGGTATAAATTTTATGGATTTATTAATAAATGATAAGTGTGTTAAGGTTGTTGGGAATAATTGGGTTAATATAAAAGAATTTGTAGATTTTGATTTGAGTGACGTTGGCATTAATGATTACGTTTATTATCCTGTTCTTAGATCTGTACTTGATAATTGTTCCTCAAGTGATGAAATTAAGAAAGAATTAATTAAGAATATACATGATTTAATACCAAAGTATATAACCACAGATGATATTTTTTCAATTATAAGTTATATACTCGGACTTAATAATGGTATTGGATATGAAGATGATATAGATCATTTAGGAAATAGAAGACTTAGATCTGTTGGAGAACTTTTGCAAAATCAATTTAGAGTTGGTTTGGTCAGAATGGAAAGAAATATAAAAGAAAGAATGATGTCTATCGAACCTGAAATGATAACTCCCCAAAATCTTATTAATATTAGACCTGTTGCAGCTGCTGTTAAAGAATTTTTTGGGAGTTCGCAGCTATCGCAATTTATGGATCAAACTAATCCGTTATCTGAACTTACTAATAAAAGGAGGTTATCTGCTCTAGGTCCTGGAGGATTATCTAGAGATAGAGCTGGGTTCGAAGTAAGGGATGTTCATAATTCGCATTATGGGAGAATGTGTCCTATAGAGACTCCTGAGGGACCTAATATAGGGCTTATAAATTCACTTGCAACTTATGCTAAGGTTAATAATTATGGATTTATAGAAACTCCTTATAGGAAAGTTGATAAGGATACTGGTAAGGTTACAAATGAAATTATATATATGACAGCTGATGAAGAAGATCAATATTTGATAGCTCAATCTAATGAGCTTATTTCCAGTGAAGGAGAATTTCTAAATTCTAGGATCGTTGTTAGAAGTAAAGAGGGTATGCTTTTAGTATCATCAGATAAGGTTGATTATCTAGATATATCTCCAAGACAAATTGTATCTGTTGCAACTTCCATGATTCCTTTTTTAGAAAATGATGATGCCACTAGAGCACTTATGGGATCTAATATGCAACGTCAAGCTGTTCCATTACTTAAGGCTAGTGCACCGATAGTTGGGACTGGAATAGAATATAAGGCTGCTATAGATTCGGGTGTTTTAGTTAAAGCTAAGAAAGCTGGAATGGTATGCTATGTAAGTGCTCAAGAAATAAGAGTAAGGAGGGAGCTGGATAATAAAATAGATACATATAAGCTTCTTAAGTTTAAGAGATCTAATCAAGGTACATGTATTAATCAGAAACCTATTGTTAATAGGGGGGATTTTGTAGAAGAAGGAACTGTTTTAGCAGATGGACCGTCTACAGATCTTGGAGAAATTGCTTTAGGTAAAAATATAAAGATAGGTTTTATAACTTGGGAAGGATACAATTATGAAGATGCAATGCTCATATCTGAACAGCTTGTTAGAGATGATGTGTTTACATCTATACATATAGAAGAATATGAATGTGATTCACGCGATACAAAGTTGGGTCCGGAAGAAATAACTCGTGATATACCTAATGTGGGTGAAGACGCTATAAAAGATTTAGATTCAAATGGTATAATAAAGATAGGAGCAGAGGTTAGGACAGGTGATATTCTTGTAGGTAAGGTAACACCTAAGGGTGAAACTGAACTTACTGCGGAAGAAAGACTTTTACGTGCTATTTTTGGCGAGAAAGCTAGGGAGGTTAGAGATACTTCTTTAAAAGTTCCTCATGGTGAGCAAGGAATAATAGTTGATGTAAAAATATTTACTCGTGAAAATGGTGATGAATTACCTCCAGGAGTTAATCAATTAGTTAGATGTTATATAGCTCAGAAGAGAAAAATATCAGTTGGTGATAAAATGGCGGGGCGTCACGGAAATAAGGGAGTCATTTCCAGGGTTTTACCAGAAGAAGATATGCCGTTTTTACCTGATGGAACGCCACTTCAAATTTGTTTAAATCCACTTGGAGTGCCTAGCCGTATGAATATAGGTCAAGTTTTAGAAGTTCATTTGGGTCTTGCTGCGAGTGCTCAAGGATGGCATGTTGCAACACCTGTATTTAATGGGGCCACGAAAGAGGAAATTGAAGAATGTTTAGAGAATGCTGGATTTGATAGGGATGGTAAGTTAACACTTTATGATGGAAGAACTGGCGAACCATTTGATAATCGTGTTACTGTTGGCTATATGTATATATTAAAGTTAGCTCATTTAGTTGATGATAAGATACATGCAAGATCTACGGGACCATATTCTCTAGTAACTCAGCAGCCGCTTGGAGGTAAGGCACAATTTGGAGGACAAAGATTTGGGGAGATGGAAGTTTGGGCATTAGAGGCATATGGTGCAGCTCATATGTTACAAGAGATACTTACTGTTAAATCTGATGATATTGTTGGTAGGGTTAAGACATATGAAGCAATTGTTAAGGGTGAAAATATACCCGAGCCGGGTGTCCCAGAATCATTTAAGGTTTTAATAAAGGAATTACAAGCTTTATGTTTGAATATAAAAGTCTTGAATGAAAATTATGAAGAAATAGAAATTAAAGAGACTCTAGAAGATGAAATGAATGATATAGATGTATCTTTTGAAGATTCTATTAAATATGATGATGCTAGAGAGTTGCCGCCTGAGTCAGAAATTTCTGATTATCATGAAGATGAAGATGAAGATGAATTTGATGATGTGTTATTAACAGAAGATATTATGAATGCCGAAGAATTCATTTCTGATAATGACTATTAGGAAGGAGTAGATTTATTAGTGGTTGAGTTGAATAATTTTGATGCCATAAGAATAGGTTTAGCATCTCCTGAGCAAATTAGAGAGTGGTCTAGGGGAGAGGTTAAAAAACCCGAGACTATAAATTATAGGACTTTAAAACCAGAAAGAGATGGTCTTTTTTGTGAGAGAATATTTGGACCTACTAAAGATTGGGAATGTCACTGTGGAAAGTATAAGAGAGTTAGGTATAAGGGTATTGTTTGTGATAGATGTGGTGTGGAGGTTACTAAATCAAAGGTTAGACGTGAAAGAATGGGTCACATTGAATTAGCAACATCTGTATCACATATATGGTATTTTAAGGGTACTCCATCAAAAATGGCTTTGTTACTTGAAATGCAGGCAAGGGTTTTAGAAAAAATACTTTATTTTGCATCGTATGTTGTATTAGATCCGAAGGAAGTTACTTTACTACAAAAAGGGCAAATATTATCAGAGAAAGATTTTAGGGAATATAGTGAGAAGTTTGGGGAAGGTTCATTTGAGGTTGGCATGGGAGCAGAGGCAATAAAACAACTTCTTATGGATTTAGATTTAGATAGTTTATCAAATAAACTTAAGGAAGAATTGAAAAATAGTACTGGTCAAAAGAAGGCTAGAGTTATTAGGAGACTTGAAGTAGTTGAGTCTTTTAGGAAATCTAATAATAAACCGGAGTGGATGATAATAGACGTTATACCAGTTATACCTCCTGAACTTAGACCTATGGTAATGTTAGACGGTGGAAGGTTTGCCACATCAGATTTAAATGATTTATATAGAAGAGTTATAAATAGAAATAATAGGTTAAAAAAATTATTGGATTTAAAAGCACCAGATATAATAGTAAGAAATGAGAAGAGGATGCTTCAAGAATCTGTTGATGCTTTAATAGATAATGGTAGGAGAGGTAGACCTGTAACTGGACCTGGGAATAGGCCGCTTAAATCTTTATCAGATATGCTTAAAGGAAAGCAGGGAAGGTTTAGACAGAATCTTTTAGGTAAACGTGTCGATTATTCTGGAAGGTCTGTAATAGTTGTTGGTCCAGAGTTGAAATTGTATCAATGTGGATTACCTAAAGAGATGGCCTTGGAACTTTTTAAGCCATTTGTGATGAAGAAATTAGTAGATTCAGGTATTGCTCATAATATTAAAGCAGCAAAAAGAATGGTTGAAAAAAATATGAATCAAGTTTGGGATATATTAGAGGAAGTTATAACTGATCATCCAGTGTTATTAAACAGAGCACCAACACTACATAGATTGGGAATTCAAGCATTTCAACCAGTTTTAGTTGAGGGTAGGGCAATAAAATTGCACCCACTCGTTTGTACGGCTTATAATGCGGATTTTGATGGAGATCAGATGGCTGTTCATGTACCTTTATCTATGGAGGCACAAGCTGAAGCTCGATTTTTAATGTTAGCAGCTGTTAATATATTGAAACCTTCTGATGGTAAACCAGTATGTGTTCCGTCTCAAGATATGATATTAGGATCATATTATTTAACTATGGATAACCCTTCATTTAATGATAGGGATATAAAGAGTTATTCGAATTCTGAAGAAGCTATAATGGCCTTTGAATTGGGGTATTTAAATATACATGAAAAGATAAAACTAAGGGTTGAGAAAGAGATAAATGGTGAAAAAAAATCTAAATTAATAGAAACAACTGTAGGTAAAATTATATTTAATGAATCTATACCTCAAGATCTGGGTTTTGTCGATAGGGAAAAGGAAGAAAATTTATTTGAGTTTGAAATAGATTTTCTTGTTAATAAAGGTAAGTTAACAGAAATAGTAGATAGATGTTATTTAAAACATGGTCCATCTGAAACCGCATCTATGCTTGATCAAATTAAAACTAAGGGATATCATTATTCTACTATAGGGGCAATAACAGTTGCTGCATCTGATATGATAGTTCCTACAGAAAAGGAAAATATAATTAGGGAATCAGAAGAAAAAGTTGATACAGTGAGTAAAAAGTTTAGACGTGGATTGATGACTGAAGATGAGAGATATAATTCAGTTATAGAGATTTGGAATAGCACAACCGATAAAATAGCAGATGTGCTTATGAATAGTATGGATAAATTTAATCCTATATCGATGATGGCAGATTCAGGAGCTAGAGGATCTAAAAGTCAGATAAAACAACTTGCTGGAATGAGAGGGCTTATGAGTAATCCATCGGGTAAAATAATAGAGCTCCCAATTAAGGCTTCTTTTAGAGAGGGACTTGATGTTTTAGAGTATTTTACATCAACGCATGGGGCTAGAAAAGGGAATGCTGATACAGCTTTGAAAACAGCAGATTCTGGATATTTAACAAGGAGATTAGTTGATGTAAGTCAAGATGTTATAATAAGAAGTGAAGATTGTGGGAGTGTTGATGGAATTTATGTAAGTGAGATTAAGGATGATAATTCTATTGTTGAAAGTTTAAGTGAGAGACTTATAGGGAGATATGTAGCTGAGGATATAATAGATCCTAAAAGTAATAGGATTTTAATTAAAAGAGACCAATATATAACTAATAGTATGGCTAAAATTATAGCTGATATTAATGAAGATACTGATAGAGAAGAAAGTGAAAAAATATTGAAGGTCAAAATAAGAAGTGTATTTACTTGTGATTCTAGAATTGGTGTTTGTGCTAAGTGTTATGGCATGAATATGGCAACTGCAAGAGAGATAAGCATAGGAGAATCGGTTGGGATAATTGCTGCTCAATCCATAGGTGAGCCTGGTACACAGCTTACAATGAGGACATTCCATACAGGAGGAGTTGTCGGTGCGGATATAACTCAAGGGTTACCTAGAGTTGAAGAATTATTTGAAGCAAGAAAACCGAAGGGGCTTGCTATAGTTTCGGAAATAGATGGCATTGTAGAGTTTGAAAATACTAAGAAAAAGAGACTTGTTAAGATTGTATCTAATGAGGGAGAATTTAGGGAGTACGATATACCTTTTGGATCTAGGGTGAAGGTTGAAAATGGTATGCGTATAGAAGCGGGTTCTATAATTACTGAGGGATCTATAAATCCACAAGATATATTAAGAATAAAAGGAATAGATGCTGTTAGGGAATATTTATTATCTGAGGTTCAAAAAGTTTATAGATTACAGGGTGTTGACATAAATGATAAACATCTTGAGGTCATAATAAAGCAGATGACTAGAAAAGTTAGAGTTGTGGAGGCAGGTGATACAGAAATACTTCCGAATTCTATTGTTGATATATCATATTTTAATGATGAAAATAAACGAGTTAAAGATGATGGACTCAATGAGGCTGAATGTGAGAGGGTTTTGCTTGGAATAACAAAAGCATCTTTATCTACTGAATCTTTCTTATCAGCAGCATCATTTCAAGAAACCACAAAAGTATTAACTGATGCTGCAATAAAAGGAAAGATAGATCCCTTGATAGGATTAAAGGAAAATGTAATAATAGGTAAATTAATACCTGCAGGGACAGGAATGAATCATTATAGATCTATGAAAATAAATTATGGGAATGATGATAATCTTGAATACACTATGGTTTGATATTCCTGTATGTATTGACTTAATATATCTAGGGTGTTAAAATACTTAAGTTAATAATTAATTCATTTGGTAAAAAGTTTTATTTATTTTGTTCGAGTTATTTTAGTTTTAATAAGAATTAGAAAGAGGTGATAATAATGCCAACTATTAATCAATTGATCAGAAAAGGTAGAAAGAAAGTAGCATATAAATCAACAGCTCCAGCTATGAAAGGATGTCCGCAAGTTAGGGGAGTTTGTACATTGGTTAAAACTATGACCCCTAAAAAACCTAATTCAGCTTTAAGAAAAGTTGCTAGGGTTAGATTAAGTAACGGTTACGAAGTTACGGCATATATACCTGGAGAGGGACATAACCTACAAGAGCATAGTGTTGTTTTGATAAGAGGTGGGAGAGTAAAGGACTTACCAGGAGTTAGATACCATATAATAAGAGGAGCTCTTGATTCTGCAGGTGTGCAAGATAAAATGCAAGCAAGATCAAAATATGGAACTAAGAAAGCTAAGAAATCTGCTAAATAAACATATATATAATTTGGCTTTACGACAGTTTGGTCGAGTACCGGTGAATTAGAATTGGTTTTTAAGGAGGGAAGTAAAATGCCAAGAAAAGGACATGTATTTAAAAGAGAGATTTTACCTGATCCTATTTATGATAATTTAGTTGTGACGAAACTTATAAATAATATAATGAAGGATGGTAAAAAAGGCGTTGCTCAGAAGATATGTTATGATGCGTTTAGAATAGTAGAGGAAAAGACATCTAAGGATGCTTTAGAAGTTTTTGAAACTGCTATGAATAATATAATGCCTATTTTAGAGATTAAATCACGTAGAATTGGTGGAGCTACATATCAGGTGCCTGTAGAAGTGAGATCAGAAAGAAAACAAACCTTGGGAATAAGATGGTTATTGATCGCTGCTAGGAAAAGAAGTGAAAAATATATGAAAGAAAGATTAGCTAATGAATTAATAGATGCTTCTAATAATACTGGAGCGGCTGTTAAAAAAAGAGAAGATACTCATAAAATGGCTGAAGCTAATAAGGCATTTGCACATTATAGGTATTAAGTATTTAATATTTACTGTTTTGGTTGTAGCGATCAAAACAGTTTTATTACTATATATATTTTTTGATAATTAAATACACAAAGTTCATATTAAATGGAGGCGAATTATGGCTAGAGAATTTCCACTAGAAAAATTTAGGAATATTGGAATTATGGCTCATATAGATGCTGGTAAAACTACCACAACGGAGAGGATTTTATTTTATACAGGTAAGACTCACAAAATAGGTGAAGTTCATGAAGGGCAGGCTACCATGGACTGGATGGTTCAGGAACAAGAGAGAGGCATAACAATAACTTCAGCAGCAACAACTTGCCAATGGAAGGATTATGTGATAAATATTATAGATACTCCTGGTCATGTTGATTTTACAGTTGAGGTTGAAAGATCATTGAGAGTTTTAGATGGTGCTGTAGCCGTTCTTGATGCTAAAAGTGGTGTTGAGCCACAAACTGAAACTGTTTGGAGGCAAGCTGATAAATATAGAGTACCTAGAATAGTATATGTTAACAAAATGGATGCTATTGGAGCTAATTTTTATAATTGTGTAGATTCCATAAAAGATAGATTAAGGGCTAATGCAGTACCTGTACAAATACCTATAGGTAGTGAATCTGAGTTTATAGGAATAATTGATTTGATTGAAAATGTTGCTATAATTTATAAAAATGATTTAGGGACTGAGGTTTCTAGAGAGGATATTCCAGAAGAATATAAAGAAGATGCTAGTAAATATAGAGAACTTATGATTGAATCAATAGCTGAAACAGATGAAGAACTTATGATTAAGTTTTTAGAAGGTGAAGAAATACGTGCATCTGAGCTAAAAACTGCTCTTAGAAAAGCGGTTATTGATATACAAGTTATACCAGTTATATGTGGTTCTTCTTATAAAAACAAAGGTGTTCAAGAAATGATAGATGCTGCTGTTGAGTATTTACCATCACCTATTGATATTGATGCCGTAAAAGGTGTTGATTTAGATGGTAATGAAGATTCAAGAGAAGCAAGTGATGATATAGCAATGTCTGCTTTAGCATTTAAGATACAGACTGATCCATTTATTGGAAGGCTTGCATATACCAGAGTTTATTCTGGAGTATTAAAAAGTGGATCGTATGTTTATAATTCTACGAAAGGCAAAAAAGAGAGAATTGGAAGACTTCTTAAAATGCATGCTAATCATAGGCAGGAAGTAGATGAATTAAGAGCTGGGGATTTAGGAGCTATTGTTGGATTAAAAGATACGACAACTGGAGACACTTTGTGTGATGATACAAAGAAAATCATACTTGAGAGTATGGAATTCCCAGAGCCAGTTATATCCGTAGCTATAGAGCCTAAAACTAAAGCTAGCCAGGAGAAAATGGGTCTATCTTTAGCTAAGTTAGCAGAGGAAGATCCTACATTTAAAACATACACTGATCAGGAAACAAATCAAACTATAATAGCTGGAATGGGTGAGTTGCATCTTGAGATTATCGTGGATAGATTACAGAGGGAATTTAAGGTTGATTGCAATGTAGGGAAACCTCAGGTTGCTTATAAAGAAACAATAAGAAAACAAGTTACATGTGAAGGTAAGTATATAAGACAATCTGGTGGTAGAGGTCAGTATGGACATTGTGTTATAGATCTTATACCATGTTCAGGTGATTATGAGTTTGAAAATGCAATAGTTGGTGGAGTAATACCGAAAGAATACATACCAGCTGTTGATAATGGCATTAGAAATGCTGCTCTTAATGGTGTTATAGGAGGTTATCCAACGATTAATTTTAAGGTTAGATTGCATGATGGATCATATCATGATGTTGATTCATCTGAAATGGCATTTGAATTTGCAGGTTCTATGGCATTTAAAAATGGTATGTCTAAGGCAGATCCTGTTTTATTAGAACCTATTGTTAAAGTAGAAGTAACTGTGCCTGAAGAATATATGGGTGATGTAATGGGTGATTTGAACTCTCGTAGAGGAAGAATAGAGGGGATGGAATCAAGATTTGGAGCTCAAATAATAAAAGCACAAGTACCTATGTCTGAAATGTTTGGATATGCTACAGTTTTGAGATCTAGAACTCAAGGGAGGGGTACTTATAGTATGGAATTTGATCATTATGATGAAGTGCCAAAAAATATTCAAGAACAGATAGTTAGTAAAAAATAGGAGGTATTTATAGAGATGTCAAAAGCTAAATTTGAGAGGAATAAACCGCATGTTAATATAGGGACGATAGGACATGTTGATCATGGTAAGACTACATTGACAGCGGCTATAACGACAGTATTAGCAAACAAAGGATATGCTGAAGCATTTAAATATGACGAGATAGATAAGGCTCCGGAGGAGAAAGAGAGAGGTATAACGATAAATACAGCGCATGTTGAGTATGAGACGGATGGAAGGCATTATGCACATGTTGATTGTCCGGGGCATGCTGATTATGTTAAGAATATGATAACTGGAGCTGCTCAAATGGATGGTGCGATATTGGTTGTATCTGCAGCTGATGGACCTATGCCACAGACAAGAGAACATATATTGTTGGCTTCTAGAGTAGGAGTTGATTATATAGTAGTGTTTTTAAATAAAGCTGATATGGTTGATGATGAAGAGTTATTGGAATTAGTAGAGATGGAAGTAAGGGATTTATTAAATGAGTATAAATTTCCTGGGGATGATACACCTATTATAAAGGGATCAGCATTAAAGGCGTTAGAGAATCCTACTGATACGGATGCTACAGCTTGTATAATGGAGTTAATGGATGCCGTAGATAGCTATATTCCTACGCCTGAGAGAGCTACGGATAAGCCTTTTTTAATGCCGGTTGAGGATGTGTTTACTATAACAGGAAGAGGAACAGTAGCTACTGGAAGAGTAGAGACTGGTGTATTGAAGGTGCAAGAGGAAGTAGAAATAATAGGATTGAAAGAAGAAAAGAGCAAGACAGTAATTACTGGGATAGAAATGTTTAGGAAATTATTAGATGAAGCTCAAGCAGGAGATAATATAGGTGCGTTGTTAAGGGGGATTCAGAGGTCTGATATAGAGAGAGGTCAGGTATTAGCTAAACCTGGGACAGTAAATCCACATACAAATTTTATAGGTCAAGTATATGTTCTTAAGAAAGAAGAGGGTGGTAGACATAAGCCATTTTTTGATGGATATAGACCACAATTTTATTTTAGAACGACAGATGTTACAGGTAATATAAAATTACCAGAAGGAAAAGAGATGGTTATGCCAGGAGATCATATAGATATGGAGGTTGAATTGATAACTCCGATAGCTATGGATGAGGGATTAAGGTTTGCCATAAGAGAAGGTGGAAGAACAGTAGGATCTGGGGTTGTTTCAAAAATAAATAAATAGTTTTATATATTTAAAGGGACTGATAATTTAATTAGTCCCTTTATATTTGTTATTGTAATAAATAAAGTATTGAGTTGTATTTTTATTTATAGTATAATTAAGTAGTTATACATATATATGTAGACAATTGTAGGATAGAATCATGTAGTGTTGTTTTTTGATGTGTCCATAAAAGGAGGGAAAAAAATGAGCTTAAATCAGAAAATTAGAATAAAATTAAAAGCATTTGATCATGTAATGCTTGATAATGCTGTCTTAAAAATAGTTGAGGTAGCGAATAATACTGGAGCTAAGGTGTGTGGACCAATACCGTTGCCAACGAGGACGGAGAAGATTACTATATTAAGATCTCCTCACAAGTATAAAGATTCAAGAGAACAGTTTGAAATAAGAACACATAAAAGATTGCTTGATATAGTTAATCCTACGCCTAAAACTGTTGATGCTCTAATGAGGTTGGATGTTCCAACAGGTGTTGATGTAGAATTGAAATTATAATGATTGGTTTTATGATTGATTAATATTTTAATCCGCTCATAAAGGAGGAAAGTTAGCGTGAAAAAAGCAATTTTTGGACAGAAAATCGGAATGACTCAAATTTTTACAGAAGATGGTAATATGATTCCGGTTAGTGTTATTTTAGTTGAGTCGAATGTTGTAGTTCAAGTTAAGAAAGAGGAAAAAGAAGGATATAATGCTATACAAGTTGGGTATGGAATTATAAGAGAAAAACTTGTTAATAACCCTATAAAGGGACATTTCAAAAAATCAGGAATTGATATAAAAAGGCATTTAAAAGAACTTAGATTAGAAGATTGTTCTTCTTATGAAGTGGGAACTGAAATTAGTATTAATTTATTTTCAGTTGGAGAAAAAGTAGATGTTATAGGTAAATCTAAGGGGAAAGGTTTTCAAGGAACTATAAAGAGGTGGAATGGACATAGAGGTCCAATGTCTCACGGATCTAAATTTCATAGATCTGTAGGTTCTATGGGTGCTTCATCTGATCCTTCAAGAACATTTAAAAACAAGAAAATGCCAGGAAGAATGGGCGGTAAGAGATGTACAATGCAAAACCTTGAAATTGTACAAATTATTGAAGATAAGAATATTATGTTAATTAAAGGTTGCATACCTGGACCTAATAAGTCAATTGTACAAATTAGAAATTGTATAAAAGGTTAGTTTATTTTATGAAAGGAGGAGACTAGATGTCTAAAGTAGCAGTATATAATATTTGTGGGGAAAAGGTTGGAGAATTAGAACTTTTAAAAGAAATATTTGATGTGGAAATAAAAAAATATGCTGTACACCAGGTTGTTGTTACCCAATTAGCTAATAAGAGACAAGGAACTCAGTCTGCAAAAACAAGATCTGAAGTTTCTGGTGGAGGTAAAAAGCCTTGGAGACAAAAAGGTACGGGTAGAGCTAGACAAGGATCTATAAGGGCACCGCAATGGATTCATGGTGGGGTTGTTTTTGCACCTAAACCAAGAGATTACAGAATGAATGTTTCTAAAACATTAAGAAAAGTAGCGATTACTTCTGTATTAACTAGTAAAGTTAAGGATGAAAATTTATTAGTTTTAGATAGTATATCATTTAATTTTCCTAAAACTAAAGAGATGGTCAAAGTTATGAATAACTTTAATATAGAGAGCAATATGTTATTAGTTACTGAAACTTCTAATAAAAATGTTTACAGATCTAGTACGAATTTGCAAAATGTAAAGGTGATTCCTGTGAATAATATAAATGTTTATGATTTGTTAAAGTATGATAAGCTTGTTATGACTCAAGGTGCAGTTAGAAAACTTGAGGAGGTGTATTCGAATTGAAATTAACAGATTATGATATAATTATAAGACCTATAATAACAGAGAAAAGCATGTCTATTATGGTTGATAGGAAGTATACATTTATTGTAAAGAAGAGTGCTAATAAGATACAAGTTAGGAATGCAATTGAAGCTATATTTGGAGTTAAAGTAGATAGAGTTTTTACTATGAATTATAGTGGGAAAAAGAAAAGGATACGATTTAATCTGGGTAAAAGATCTGATTATAAAAAGGCTATAGTTCAACTTACGCCAGATAGTAATGGAATAGAATTTTTTAATTCAATGAATTCTATGGAGTAATTTGTTATGAGGAGGTAATGAACTTTGGGAGTAAAAAAATTAAAGCCAACAACAGCTTCGCGTAGAAATATGACTGTAAATTCTTATGAGGAAATAACTACTAATAAACCTGAAAAATCTCTGGTTTATGGTCTGAGAAAAAGTGGTGGAAGAAATGCTCAGGGAAAGATAACGGTTAGACATAAGGGTGGTGGCAATAAAAGAAAGTATAGGATAATTGATTTTAAGAGAAATAAAGATGATATAGCTGGCTTGGTTAAAACAATTGAGTACGATCCAAATAGATCAACTTTTATATCTTTAATAGCTTATGCAGATGGTGAAAAGAGGTATATATTAACTCCGAATGGATTAAATGTTGGAGATAAGATATTTTCTGGGATTAATGCGGATATTAAGCCTGGGAATTGTTTGCCATTGAGTAGTATACCAGTTGGTACAATGATCCATAATATTGAATTAAAAAAGGGCAAAGGTGGTCAAATAGTTAGATCTGCTGGTTTATCTGCTCAATTAATGGCTAAAGAGGGAAGTTATGCTACACTTAGGTTACCAAGTGGTGAAATGAGATATGTAAGAATAGAGTGTAGAGCTACTATAGGTATTTTATCTAATGAATCACATTCAATAATTAGCATGGGTAAGGCTGGAAGAAATAGGAATAAAGGTATAAGACCAACAGTTCGAGGATCTGTTATGAATCCTTGTGATCATCCACATGGAGGAGGGGAAGGAAGAAGCCCGATTGGAAGACCGTCGCCTGTATCTCCTTGGGGAGTTCCAACTCTTGGCTATAAGACCCGAAGAAATAAAAAGTATTCTGATAATTTAATAGTAAGAAAAAGAAAATAGATAGATGATAGGAGGTTTAAATATTGGGAAGATCTGCTAAAAAAGGTCCTTTTGTTCAAAAGATTCTTTTAGATAGAATTGTCATGATGAATAAGAACAGTGAAAAAAAAGTGATAAAAACATGGTCCAGAAGTTCTACAATATTTCCAGAAATGATAGGCCATACAATTGCTGTTCATGATGGAAGAAAACATGTACCAGTTTATATAACTGAAGATATGGTTGGTCATAAATTGGGTGAATTTGCGTTAACAAGAACTTATAAAGGTCATGTTGATCAGAAGACATCTAGAGTTAGATAATATATAGAAAGGAGTTGTTGTTATGGATACAAAAGCTATAGCCAAATATGTAAGAATGTCTCCTATGAAAATAAATGTTGTATTAAAACTAATAAGAGGCAAATCGATTAAGGAAGCATATTCTATTTTGTTATATACAAATAGAAGAGCGGCTGCCGTTATAGAAAAAGTTTTAAAATCAGCAGTTTCAAATGCGGAAAATAATAATAATATGGATCGAAATTTATTAATTGTTAAGTCTGCTTATGTTAATAATGGTCCTATATTAAAAAGGTTTCAACCAAGAGCTCAGGGTAGAGCATTTAGAATTAATAAAAGAACTAGCCATATTACTATAATAGTT